>NZ_WQQE01000023.1:0-48901 GCF_018785655.1 Blautia sp. MCC269
AATCTACTACCGCTTCATCGGCAAAATCGACTGACCTTTCTTTTTTACCCAACAATATCTTTAATTAAGGGAGACGGGAATAAATATGCCAGATCTCAGTATACTTGTTCAACTTGCTGAATACTACGATGTTGAGATGAGAGAGCTCCTGGATGGAGAAAGGAGCCAGACTATGAATAAAGAGATGAAAGAAACACTGGACAAAGTTGCGGTGTATGAAGGATGGGTGAAACAAAAAGCATTAAAGGCTGGAAATCTTGCATTTGCATCAATGTTTGTGATTAGTGTGTTAGCGATTATTATTCAGATGTTATTAACTGTGGATATTCGCTTGGTTTTAGGAGAGACAGCAACTGCTTTGGTAGGAGGAATCCTGTACGCCTCTATTATGGTGTACAATGGAATATGGGATAAATGTTTGCCAAAAAGTGCTACTATATGGAGAGATTTTCTCACCAGTGTGATATGTGCAGGAATTTTTACAGTCATCTATGGTGTATGCTTATTCAGAATGGGAGCTACAGAAACACAGATAACACGATTAGCATTGGGATTTCTGATTGGTATTACTATTGTGGCATTTATTATTCTTAGGCTCTTGGCATTTATTAATCGAAAAAGAAACCAGAATTTGTCAAATGTTCAGGAGAAAAAGGAAATTTCCCTATCTAAGGTAGAATGGACAAAAATTTATAATGCACAGAATATAGTAGAGACAGAACAACTTGTAGAAATGTTAAAGCAAAATGGAATAGCAGCTTTTTCACAGGAAGCAGGTGCGAATGTTGCAATGCATGGAGCACCTGGATTTGGAATATATGGTGTGGATATATTCGTGAAAACCGATGATGCAGAGAAGGCAGTACAGCTGATTAAGAAGATTAATAACCAAGAGAATGAAGAAAATTTTTGACATTTTCACACATGCGTGCTAATATGATTATAGAAAAAGAGTGCTACCGATAGACGGTTAGTCCGATATATGTTTTGACAAAAATTGCCGCTTAGTTTACCAGACCAGGGCGGCTATTTTTGTGGTTTATTATTATCCTTGCCAAAGGTATATCCAAGACCAAAGCAGGTTAAGCCGAAGCTCACTACTGCTATAAAATCAACAATACTCATGGCTTAGCCCTCCTTTCCAGTGGATTCTCTTTCGAGTTTCTATGTAATCAGAGGGTCACAGTCCCTCTGCTGAAGGACTAACCGCCTACCGTTATGATAGCACCCATGTTTCGATTATAACAGTCAAGGTGGGAATCTGCAACCGGAAAGTTGACAGCTCATGAAAATCTGGCTGTGATACCATTTTGATACTAAAAAATGAAGAGAACAGAAATATAGCGTAGAAATCCTATAACACAGGACAATAAAGACACGAAAATCACAGAAAATAATGAGATTTTAAGAACCTCACAAACGTGAAGGTGGACGTACTGTAGGATCAGGACGTGTTGCTACAATCATCGAGTAATACAATCTGAAAATAGATTTGTTATCGCAAGATAACGTTGTGTCCAAATGTAAGATACCCGTAGAACTTCGGTTCTACGGGTTTTTCTGTTGCTTAAAAAAGTTAAATAAGTCGGAAAAGAATAACGAATGATAAAGAAAAACGGTTGCCGGGAGATTATCCTAACAACCGTTTGTGATAACAGAATGATAACAAAATATGAAATTTTCACCAATTTGATAACAGATACAGTGGATTTGTTCATATATCACAGATATGGGTGTGGATTAAGTCAGATCATATGTCTTAATGTCATTACCATCTGTGCCCTTCTTAACAATAGTGTGACACCCTATCGTTGTTCCCATAGCACGCAATTTCCATTCTTCCTGGGTAGCGTTCAGTTTATCCAGTTCTGCCTGTCTTTTATCTTCATCTTCAATAGCTAATATTTCAGCTTTTTCCTTTTCATAGACATTTTTAAATTGACACCATTTCCTGAAAAAGTCCTGCATTGTAGGATTTTCGAATGTCAGTGCAACCTTCTGCTCAGGTGTTTCAGCAAGTGAGAGGTTCACCGAATCATCAATAGAAAACAACAGAGAGAGTACATCTCCGACTGTTTCAATATTAAAATCCAGAAAAACACTTACATTTAATCCCAGTGCAGTTGCAATCTTTTCTAACTGATCCGGTTTCGGATTCCGGATTCCCAGTTCATATTTTCTGATTGTTCCTACGTTAATGCCGGACAGCTCGGCTAACTGTATCTGACTGTATCCTCTAAATTCCCGGAATGCCCGGATTTTTTTGCCAACCATAATGCTGCCTCCTTAATAATATTTGTGCTTCTATTCTAGCACAAAAGTGAATGATACAAAAGAGTGAGATTTAACAAATTGCCGATACGCAAGCAATAGGTATGGAATGGAAAAAATAAATTCGCAAATGTTTATTGACAAATTCACAAAAGTGAATTATTATAAGAGAACAACGAAAGAGTCACAAAAGTGACTGGAAAGGAGGACGCTATGAGAACTAATTATATGATGACTGTTGATGATGTCATGGAAGAATTAGGCGTGAAACGCAGTAAAGCATATTCCATTCTGAAGCAGCTTAATGATGAACTGGCAAAGGAAGGATATGTGGCAGTTCGTGGAAAGATTCCACGTCCCTACTGGGAAACAAAATTTTATGGATGCTCTCAGAGAGCAGTGTGAAGGAGGTTTTAAGATGTCAGCTTACAAGGACAAAACACAGGGAACCTGGTATGTGAGCTTCCGCTATATTGACTGGACAGGTAAGAAAACGCAGAAGCTGAAAAGAGGGTTCAAGACAAAGAAAGAAGCATTGAATTATGAAAAGGAATTCATAAGAAAGACTGCAGCGGATATGAAAATGGAGATGAACAGTTTTATTCAAGTCTATTTTGAAGATAAAAAGAATGAACTGAAAGAAAATTCAATCCGTAACAAGCAGCACATGATGAACAAGCACATTGTTCCGTATTTTGGAACAAGAAAAATGAATGAGATCACACCGGCAGAGATTATCCAGTGGCAGAACACCATTCAGGAAAAAGGTTGCAGCAAGACTTATGAGCGTATGATTCAGAATCAGTTAAATGCACTGTTTAATCATGCACAGAAAATTTACAATCTGAAGGAAAATCCATGTAAGAAAGTAAAAAAGATGGGGAAATCGGATGCTAATAAGCTGGAATTTTGGACGAAAGCAGAATATGACAGCTTTATCGCCGGGATTGAGCCAGAGAGTGAGGATTATCTGATATTTGAAATCCTGTTCTGGACAGGAATCAGGGAAGGAGAACTTCTGGCATTGAGTCTTTCAGACTTTGATATGAGTGGTAATCTTTTGCATATCAATAAGACTTATAACCGGATCAGGAAAAGAGATGTGATTGATACTCCAAAAACAGAAAATTCAGTCCGTACCATTGATATTCCTAATTTTCTTAAAGAAGAGGTGCAGGAGTATGCGAAGAAGCATTATGGATTTCCGGAAAATCAGCGGTTATTTCCGATTGTGGCGAGAACACTGCAGAAACGGCTTAAGAAGTATGAAGCATTGACCGGTGTAAAACCAATCAGAGTGCATGATATCCGTCACAGCCATGTAGCATATCTGATTTATCAGGGTGTAGAGCCACTGATCATCAAGGAAAGACTGGGGCACAAAGATATTCAGATGACATTAAACACTTATGGTCACCTGTATCCGTCACAGCAAAAAAAGGTAGCTGAGATGTTGGACAACAAACGTTAAATATGGAGGAAAAGACACATGAAAACAAAGAAAGTAGTCAGAAAAATATTTGATACGCTCAATTATAGTAAGAAGCTGAAGATAAGTTCCATTTTACCGGATCGAGATTCGGATTATGCGATTCTTCTTGAATTAGAGGATGGAAGCAAATTTGAAATTATCATTATCCCAACAAGGAGATTCGTATAAGGAGTGGAACTATGGCTACTAACAGACAAAAAGAAAAAGCCCAGACAAAATATCTGAGCAAGTTCTCTGATAATCAGATTCACTGATATATCATCTTGGCAGATTCAGTATATCACGAATTGAACGATACAACAATTCCCGAATATCTGTTCATCAGAGACTTGTCCGGAGGGGCAGGAGGTAGAAGTGACATTATTTGAACAGGTAAAAGAATGTGTGACAGCCAGACAGGCTGCGGAGCATTACGGGATTAAAGTAAAAAGAAATGGAATGGCGTGTTGTCCGTTTCATAAAGACCGACACCCAAGTATGAAGGCCGATAAAATATATCACTGCTTTGCATGTGGAGTGGGCGGTGATGCGATAGATTTTACAGCAAGGTTATTTGGAATATCACAGTATGAAGCTGCGAAAAAGATGATAGAAGATTTTGGACTGGATATAAAAATCGAAGACAGAAACAAATACAAAAGGATGCACCAAAGCAGGAATACTTTGATATCAAAGAAACCTAAAGTTGTGATGATCAGAGAAAAACTGGAGCAGTGGTTGAAACATGCAACAGACGTGCTGATCAGATATCTGAAATGGATTCAGTTCTGGAAAGAGATTTACAAACCAGAACCAGATGAAGAGTGGCACGAATTATTTACGGAGGCATTGGCAAATGAAAGAAAGATAAATGACTATCTGGACGTGCTGATGTTTGGAACAGGAGAAGAGATTGTAGAGTTTTTCAAGATGAAGAGAAGGGAGGTTGAAAAAATTGAAGAAAGAATTAACGAATATCAGCGAGAAGTCCTTGATGGAATTAGAAGATATTGTGAACGAGGAAATGCTTACAACAGAAGATGTCAATAATATGTTGGAGCATACGGATAAAGGAAGAACAAAGCAGACAATTAGAAATTGTGTAACCGTACTTCAAAATGATCCGGTATTGAAAAAAGCGATTAAACGAAATGAACTTTCTGGAAGGATGGACATTGTAAAAGAGGTTCCCTGGGAGCGGAGGAATAACAGTCCTACGGTTACAGATACTGATGAAAATAATTTGAAGATGTATCTGGAAGAAAATTATGAACTGACAAGTGAGCGTGTGATCAAAGCAGGAATAGATATTGTTTCCAATGAAAATAAATATCACCCAATTAGAGATTATCTGGAGAGTCTGGTCTGGGACGGAATTCCAAGAATAGAAAATATGCTTCCACATTTTCTGGGAGCAGAAAAGAGCAAATATACAATCGGAGTAATGAAAATGCACATGCTGGCAGCGATTTCAAGAATTTATGAACCGGGAATAAAATATGATATTATGTTGTGTTTGGTTGGGAGTCAGGGAGCCGGAAAGTCCACATTTTTCAAATATCTAGCGATAAAAGAAGAATGGTTCAGCGACAATCTGGATCATTTGGATGATGAAAATATTTACAGAAAACTGCAAAATCACTGGATTATCGAAATGGGAGAAATGAAGGCAACTATCACAGCAAAGAATATTGAACAGATAAAATCGTTTCTGAGCAGACAGAAAGAAACTTATAAAGTACCTTATGAAGTTCACCCGGAAGACAGACCGAGACAGTGTGTATTTTGCGGTACTTCAAATGATTTGAATTTCCTTCCGCTGGACAGAACCGGAAACAGAAGATTTGCTCCGGTGATGACAGATATGTCGAAAGCAGAAGTTCATATTCTGGACAATGAGGCAGAGAGCAAAGCCTATATCGAACAGGCTTGGGCAGAGGCAATGGTACTGTATCGACAGGGAAATGTGTTCTTAGGATTTACAAAGGAAATTGAGGAAGAGGCAAAGCGTCTGCAGAAAGAATTTATGCCGGAAGATACCAATGCCGGAATCATACAGGAATTTCTTGATGACTACGATGACGATTATGTATGTACAAGAATTCTGTTCGATGAAGCGCTACATCGAACCGGAGAAATGAAACAGTGGGAAGGTAAAGAAATTGCCAATATTATGAACAATGCGATTGTAGGCTGGAAACCACATGGTACACATCGATTCGGAAAGGAATATGGAATACAGCGGTCATGGAAACGGATGAAAGATTCGGTGAAGAAAGATAAAGACGGATTTATAGAAGTACCGGAACAGTTGGAAATACCGTTTGAGTAAAGATTATTGTAAACGATGTAAACGGAACTTGAAGAAAAAACTTAAAACGTTAACTTTTAAAATCTTTTGAACTCCGTTTACAAATTTCGTTTACAGACTGGAAAGGAGCAGAAAATGATGAAACAGGGAAGATTAGGATATAACAGCAGCAATGGAAGATATGGATTATTATCATCAGATTTATGGATTGATACAGGATTTCACTGCGGAGAAGGACTGGAAGTGCTGGTAGATGATGAATGGGTACAGACCAGAATGGAGATGAATCTGGCAAGAGAATGGTATCTGGTGGGAACACCTTATTGTGGAGATTTGGAATATGTGCAGGCGAGGATACCAGAATAAACAGATCTATGATTCACTTCGGTCGGTGCAGAACAGACGTCCATAAGGACGTTATGCCCCCGGCAGGGCGCAAGGGGACTTTTGATGGACGGTACGGCTGTCGAAAGTGCTTTTGCGTTACTTTTGACAAAAGTAACAAAAGAGGGGCTTGTCCCCGATACTTCTCGAACTACTAATGTTCGAGAAGGTTCCTAAATATCGTATCCGGCGAAAATTTCTTAAATATCGCCATAACTGGCGTAAATAAAAATTATGTGCCATGTCTGGCACTCGAGTAGAAAAGAGGTGAGAAAATTTATGATGAAACGGACAATCAGTGGCATGATCGGAGCCGGTTCACTGGCTCATAACAGACGGGATTTTGTAGCAGAAAATGTAGATCCGGACAGAGTGCAATTGAACATTTGTTATAAGAATGAGAATCTGAAAGAAGTTTATAAGGAACTGTTTGACGATGCTACGGAGAGATACAATGTCGGGAAAAGAAAGGACCGGCAGATTGCAAATTATTATGAAAAAATCCGACAGAGCAAACAGGAAAAGTTGTTCCATGAAGTGATATTCCAGATTGGAAATCGAGAGGATATGGCAGTGGGAACAACAGAAGGAAATCTGGCTGTAAAGGTATTGGACGAATATATGAAAGATTTCCAGAAGCGGAATCCGACACTTCGGGTATTTAGTTGCTATCTGCATCAGGACGAAGCTACTCCACATCTGCATATCGATTTTGTCCCTTATGTGACCAACTGGAAGGGAAAAGGAATGGATACTAGAGTTTCACTGAAGCAGGCATTAAAAAGTCTTGGATTTCAAGGCGGAAATAAGCATGATACAGAACTGAATCAGTGGATAAATCATGAAAAAGAAGTGCTGGCAGAAATCGCAATGCAACGTGGAATTGAATGGGAACAGAAAGGTACACATGAAGAGCATCTGGACGTTTATAATTTCAAGAAAAAGGAACGTAAAAAGGAAGTGCAGGAACTGGAGCAGGAAAAAGAAAATCTGACAGCAGAGAACGAAGGATTGATTTCTCAGATTGCGGACGCAAGGGCAGATATTAAACTACTGGAAGAAGAAAAAATTCAGTTCCAGAAAGATAAAGAAATAGCAGAAAAACGTGCCGAGAACGCAGAAACGGAATTGAAAAAACTGGAGGACAGAAGAGAATTCCTGCAACCGGTGATGGATAATGTCAGTAAGGAAATAAAAGAATATGGAATGATCAAAACATTTTTGCCGGAAGCTACAGCATTGGAACGTGCGGTAACTTATCGGGATAAGAAAATAAAACCCTTGTTCATTGAAATGAAGAATAAAATTGGTGCGATGGCTGCACAGGTTAAAGAACTTACCAGAGAAAGAGATAAGTGGAAAAGTAAGTTTCAGAAGAAAAAGCAGGAGCACGAGAACACTAAAAAGGAACTGGCAGAAGTTCAGAAGGATTATCAGAAATTATCCGGTGAGAAAGAAATATTGCAGGGATTTGCAGACAGATACAATCGACTTTTACGTATGCTGGGGAAAGATATGGTAGAAAGACTGGTGCAGGACGATATCCGGATGCAGGCGGAACTTGAAGCGAAAAAGCAGAAAGAACAAATGCCGAAAAAATAGGCGACCGTATACAATGGGCAAGAGAACGAAGTGAAGAACACAATGTACAGATAAAGAAGAACAAAACAAAATATAGAGAAATGGAGTTGTAAGAATATGAAGAAACAGATTTATGATGAAAAGAACGGACTGAACTACACACTGCATGGAGATTATTATCTGCCGGATCTGGAAATCAATGAGGAAGAACCCACATATGGGAAATATGGAATAATGCGAAAACAGTTTCTGAAGGAACACAGGAGTGCCAGGTATCAATATCTGGTACTGACCGGGAAATTGACGGAGCATTTGAATCAGGTCGATAAAGAAGCGAGAGAAAAAGTTGAAATGCTGGTGGAACAGATGGCTGAGCAGTGGGGCGTGACAGAAAAACTGAAGATGCAGGATCAGATGGAATGGGTTAGGAAAATGAATAATATTCGTAGCAGAGCAGTAGAGATTATAGATGTAGAATTGATTTGTGTTTAGGAGGACAAAGCGGCAGATATAATGTTAAAAGTAGTTGCGTGCGCACGCATATTGTATTATAATACTGGTGGTTAGGAGGAATATATCTATGAAACTATTAAAATGGCTTTCAGTAACAGACCGATTTTACAAAATCTATTTGGATAAACAGCTTGCCCCCTTTGGAATCAACAACAGCCAATATATGTTTTTGATTAAAATCTGTCGTTCGCCTGGCATTTTACAGGATTCTTTAATGGATATGTTTTATGTTCATCCGAGCAATATTGTACGGACAGTTGCGGCATTAGAAAAGCAGGGAATGATTATGCGTTCCCCAAATGATAAGGATAAGCGGACGTGTAAGCTGTATCCTACGGAACGTGCGCTGTCTGTAATTGATGAGATACAGACGGTATGTGAAAAGACAGAAGCTCTTTTATTGCAAGGCTTCAGGGAATCCGATAAAAACCTCTTTATTGATTTGCTGATTCAGGCAGGTGAAAATATTACAGCGGAACTCCGTATAGAAAGAAAGGGGGATGAATTTAATGACTGAGAATCCCCTAGGATATGAAAAAATTTCAAAACTGTTGAAAGATTTTGCCATTCCCAGTATTATGGCGTCTCTTGTCGGCTCAATCTACAATATTGTGGATCAGATTTTTATTGGTCAAGGGGTCGGTTATCTGGGAAATGCAGCAACCAATGTTGCCTACCCGTTCTCTACCATCTGCCTTGCTATTGCACTGCTGGTTGGAATTGGCAGTGCTTCCCGTGTTTCCCTCTGTCTTGGACGCAAAGAGCCGAAAGCTGCCGCCAAAGCAGCGGGAAATGGTATTGTTCTGATGGGGATTTTCGGAATTATTTATTTATTGGTTGGTGAAGCTTTTCTGTCTTTGCTCCTAAAGGCATTTGGGGCAACGACAGATGTATTTCCATATGCAAAGCAGTATGCTAGCATAACATTGATTGGAATGCCGTTTCTTATTGTAACGAATGGTATGAGCAATTTGATTCGAGCAGATGGAAAACCAAAGTATTCAATGGTTTGCATGGTTATGGGAGCTATTATCAATACCATTCTTGACCCTATTTTTATTTTTGCTTGCGATTGGGGGATTGCCGGCGCAGCTTGGGCAACAGTTATTGGGCAAATTTTTTCCTTCATACTCGCACTCCGTTATCTATGGCGTTTCCAAACAATCCATTTTGAAAAAGAGTCGTTTTTATTGGACATCAAAGAAAGTATGAAAATTTGCAGCATGGGAATCAGCAGCAGCTCAAACCAGATTGCAGTTACCGTGATTCAAATCATTCAGTACAATTCGTTGACTTATTACGGCGCATTAACAAAATATGGAACAGATATTCCCTTAGCTGCTTGCGGAATCGTTATGAAAACAAATGCCATAATCCTTGCGATTGTTGTAGGAATCTCGCAGGGAACACAGCCGATTATCGGCTTCAACTATGGGGCAAGGCAATACCATCGTGTACGGGAGGCTTACCTGCTTGCGGTAAAATGGAACCTTGTTGTTTCCACAATTGCTTTCATCGCATTTCAATTTTTCCCGCAATCTATCATTTCGCTATTCGGAGATGGGAACGAGCTGTATTTTGAATTTGCTGTTTTGTTCATGCGTACCTATCTTTTCATGGTGTTGGTAAATGGTGTGCAGTTGCTTTCTTCCAGTTTTTTTACCGCAATAGGAAAATCGTTAAAAGGTGCTCTGTTGGCATTAACAAGGCAGACCTTTGTGTTGATTCCGCTTACCCTGCTGCTCCCGCTTCGTTTCGGAATTATGGGAGTATTGCTTGCGGGACCTGTTGCTGATTTTTCAGCGTTTATGCTATCTGTTGTACTGGTGGGTATAGAATTAAAAAAACAAAAAAATGACATGTAAACAACAGCCCTATGTGAAAACATTCTTTTTCCGCCGTTAAGTAATCAAGAAGCAAAAACTTAAAAACCGTTGCGATAAATTTTATAAATTCACCACCACAATCTGCGCAAAACATGAGTCCGGTTAACGGATTTGCTTTGCCCTGTGCTATTGGGCGGTGCTTGGTCTCTCTGATTTTCTGAACCACATACCAGGTGTCTTCATCAACAATAGCTTCCTGCGTATCTCTGAATATCATCCAGTCCTCCGGATTAGTATATTGGGAATGCTTGTCTTCGCAAGATAGTAGGATGGACGCTCAACCTTTTCGTTTGTGAGTATTCTGGCAACCTGCATCGGTCCATTCCCTTCAATAATTAACTGGAAAATACGTCTTACCACAGCAGCGGCTTCTTCATCAACAAGCCAGTGGTTGTTATCTTCCGGGTCTTTTTTGTATCCGTAGATGGCATTAGAAGTCAGATGTTTGCCTTCCATACCCTTGTTGCGAAGTACAGACTTGATTTTTCTGCTGGTATCACGCACATACCATTCATTCATAATGTTTAAGAATGGTGCAAATTCATTGGATTCAGAATGTGTGCTGTCAACACCATTGGAAATGGCAATAAAGCGGACGCCTTTTTCTCGGAATAAAACCTCCGTATAAAAGCCTACTTCCAGATAATTTCTGCCGATTCGACTCATATCCTTGACGATAACACATCCGATTTTTCCTTCTTCAATGTCGGCAGTCAACCGCTTCCAATCCGGTCTGTCAAAGTTAGTACCGCTATATCCATCGTCGGTATAGTGTGCAAGGTTCGTAAACCCCTGTTCTTTGGCATACTTTTCAAGCATTTTCTTCTGGTTTACAATGCTGTTGCTGTCCCCATTCAGTTCATCATCTCGTGACAGTCTTTTGTAAAGTGCTGTTATTTTGTTGTTGTCCGGTCTCTTCATAAAATCTCCTTTCCGAGGTAGCAATACCTCTGTGACCGGGCATCTATGGATGAATTTATTCTATCATACAGGGTCACTGCTATATAATCTTGTGATTCGGGAACAGATTTTCTAAAAATGACCATAAAAATGACAGGGCATGTAACCCTGTCATAAAGTTAGAAATTGTTCCTTCACTTATAGGAGAAATTCGAGGGGATAAACGGAACTGTTTTTTTCTAAACAATAGTATGTAAATGTTTACGACAAACTGCGATTTTCCTACGATTCATCATATCTTATTTATCAGTTTTTCTATTCACGAATTCACTTCCTCCGGTGCATCGGTATTTGAATTATGTCCTGCATTTTTAATCCATGCAATAGGAATTCCAGTATTTTTATGCCATGCATTATTGTAACGAATACAAGAACCGGCATGATCTTTTTCTCCACATATCAGTTGAGCCGGACAGTTTATCCTGTATGGAAGATTAGTTTCCATTGCTTCTGCCAATATTCTAAAACCATGACCTGCGATTTTGGCATATCTTTTTTGGTCACCATCGTAGATCATCATAATATCATGCATTAATTTTCTACCATATTCGGATGTAGCCACACCATTTGTTCCCGTTTTCAATAATGATTTCCAAGGATAGTATCTATATACTGGCTCCATTTTTTTCAGAAGCCACAGCTCGATTCCTGTTACATATTTTCTTTGTAAAGGAGCAGAATCAATAGAAATAAATCCTTTCAGCTTGTTGGGAAATAATTCTGCATACGCTTGACCAACATAACCTCCCATGGATTGTCCTATAATCACTGGATACCGAATGTTTTCCAAGCTCAAAATATCATCAAGCCATTTCGCTTTATCCGACAAAGAAAAATTAAATTCAAACGGCCAGGATTTTGCATGACCAGGTGCATCCCATACAAAAACATTATATATGCCTTCAAAGAATTCAATTTGTTTATCAAATAGTCTATGGTCGGCAGTTAAACCTGGAAGGAAAATCAAGGTTGCTTTTTCTGGATCTTGTCCCAGATTTATCCAATAATGAATACATCCACTTTGCGTTTTATATATCTTTTCATTCATTGCAAACACTCTTTCAAATTCAAGTTTTCTTTATTATAGTACTGATTAAAACGTGATACAACATATAAGAAGGACGGGACTAAATAAATGTCCTGTCCATATCATTATGCTATGAATATATCAGTTGTCAGGGCTCCAGCCTATCCGCAAATACAGTTCATAATCACGCTTATCATCAGAAGCTCCATGCGGAAGCGAAACGGCATTTATTATTATGTATATCCGTGTGTGTACCGGGATAAAAAACTGACCTGCCTTGCCTATGCAACGTCGAAAAGTCCGTTAGGGCCATTTACTTATCAGGGGATAATTATTGATAATGCCAAATGCGACCCGAAATCCTGGAATATACACGGAAGCAGAGCCGGGAACCTATGAAATCAAAGTAACCTGTAAAGGAGATGTGGTACTGCATTCCGTGACCATTCAGTAAAGGAAATGCAAACCTATTTTTACAATAAATAACTCAAAACTATAATACGAAAAGAAAAATATATGCTATCTTTATCCAAAAGAGAAAGATTGGCAGGAGGATGAAACATGGAAACAGCAAAAATAAAAGAATTGGTCTCCAGAATGACTCTGGAGGAGAAAGCATCTTTGTGTTCCGGGCTTGATTTCTGGCACACAAAAGGAGTGGAACGTCTCGGAATCCCTTCGGAAATGGTCTCAGACGGACCTCACGGACTCCGCAAGCAGGACGATAAAGCAGACCATTTGGGAATCAACGACAGCATTCAGGCTGTTTGCTTTCCAGCGGGATGTGCAACCGCATCCAGCTTTAACCGTGAGCTGGTGACAAAACTTGGAGAAACACTGGGGGAAGAGTGTCAGGCAGAAAATGTAAGCACAATCTTAGGCCCGGCTATGAACATTAAGCGTTCCCCGCTGTGCGGACGTAATTTTGAATACTATTCAGAGGACCCACTTGTGTCAACGGAAATGGCAGGTGCGCTTGTCCACGGCGTCCAGAGCAAACATATCGGAACAAGTCCGAAGCATTTTATGGCAAATAACCAGGAATATCACCGCTTAACAAGCTCTTCAGAAATGGATGAACGCACCATGCGTGAAATTTACCTTGCTTCTTTTGAAGGAATGGTAAAGAAGGAAAAGCCGTGGACCATTATGAACGCATACAACAAGCTGAACGGCACATACCTTTGTGAAAATAAAGAAATGCTCACAGATGTGCTCCGCAAGGAATGGGGATTTGACGGCTATGTAATGACAGACTGGGGTGCGATGAATGACCGTGTGGAAGCTCTGAAAGCAGGCTGCAATCTGGAAATGCCGTCCTGTGAAGGCGCTACGGATGTGGAAATTGTTGCCGCAGTACAGGACGGAACACTGGATGAATCTGTACTGGACAAGTCCTGTGAAGAATATTTGAATGTTATTTTCAAATATGAGGAAAACAGAGACAAAAACGCGGTATTTCAGCATGAAAAAGACCATGAGACAGCCCGGGAAATCGAAGAGGAGTGTATTGTGCTTCTGAAAAATGAGGATGCGCTTCTCCCGTTGTCCGCAGACAAAAAGGTGGCTTTTATCGGCAAATACGCCGAGGAACCACGCTATCAGGGCGGCGGAAGTTCCCACATCAACAGCTTTAAAACAGAATCTGCAATGGACGCCGTAGAATTTCTCGCAACTGTAAAAAAGGAAAACATCACATTTGCCAAAGGCTTTGATGATGTTGAGGATAAAGTGGATGAAGCATTGGCTGCAAAAGCCGTAGAGGCTGCTGCTAATGCGGATGTGGCGGTAATCTTTGCCGGACTGCCGGACAGCTTTGAATCCGAAGGGTATGACCGGAAGCATCTTGGGATGCCGAACTGCCAGAACGCACTGATTGAAGCGGTGGCGGAAGCACAGCCGAACACCATAGTTGTGCTTCACAACGGCGCTCCGATAGAAATGCCGTGGCTCGGAAAAGTAAAAGCCGTGCTGGAAGCCTACCTGGGCGGACAGGCTGTGGGCGGCGCAGTGGTCAATGTGCTTTACGGAAATGCAAATCCAAGCGGACGATTGGCGGAAACATTCCCACTTCGGATACAGGATACGCCGTGCTATTTGAATTACGGCGGAGAACATGACAAATCGGTTTATTCAGAGGGCGTATTTGTGGGATACCGCTATTACACATCCAAAGAAATGGAAGTCCTGTTCCCGTTCGGATACGGATTGTCTTATACGACCTTTTCTTACGGCAATCTTACGGTGGACAAAAAGGAGTTTAAGGAAAGTGAAAAACTGCTGGTATCCGTAGACGTAACAAATACAGGCGCATGTACAGGAAAGGAAGTCGTACAGCTTTACGTAGCGCCGAAGGGCGGAACAATCATCCGCCCGGTACGGGAGTTAAAAGCATTTGAAAAAACAGAACTTGCACCGGGTGAGACAAAAACCGTCACCTTTGAACTTGACAGCAGAGCCTATGCATACTGGAATACGGAAATCCATGACTGGCATGTGGAGACCGGAGCCTATGAAATCCAGATTTGCCGGAATGCACAGGAAGTGCTTCTGTCAGAGGAAGTACAGGTAGAATCAGAAACCGTCCTGCCGAAAGTGTATACCCTCAATTCCACAATGGGAGAAATCATGGCAGACCCGAAAGGAAAAGCCATATTGGAACAGGCAATGGGTGAAATGGAAGGAATGGACGGCGAGAGTACAGAGGAACAGATGCAGGATGATTCCGGAGTGATCAACGACGAAATGATGGCGGCAATGATGGAAGCCATGCCGCTCAGACAGATGCTGAGTTTTGTACCGGGAGTGACAAAGGAAGCACTGAACCAGCTTGTTGCAGCGCTAAACGCAGCAGAATAAACATACAGATCTACAAAAAAATACCGGAACAGGGGATTCAAGTTTCCTCTGTCCCGGTATTTTTCTAGGACCACCAGGTGTCAGGCATTATTAAATTTCCTAACTCAAAAATTATTTAACAAACAACTCCCGCAGTGCTTTTCGGAATTCGAAGAAGAACAGTACTGCAGTGAATGTGACCGCCAAGAAGTCTGCAATCGGCTCAGCCATATACACAGCCATTGTCTGGTTGCTATGTAAGATTGCCGGCATGATGTAGATCAACGGAATGAGAAGGATGAATTTTCTCATAACTGCAACGATGATCGATGCTTTAGCTCTTCCGATAGATGTAAATGTCATCTGGCAGGCAATCTGGATACCGAACATAAACAGACATGCCAGATAGATGCGCAGCGCTTTTGCAGTAAATGCAAGCAATGTGGCATCGGAGGTGAACATTCCTGCAAATACCTGCGGGAAGATCATGACGCAGAGCCACAGGAAAACGGAGTATGTCAGACTGACCTTCAAAAGAAGTTTAAAGGCAGATTTGACACGATCCACATTTTTGGCTCCGTAGTTGTAGCTGATGATCGGCTGTGAACCTTGTCCGACTCCCTGCAGCGGAAGCATGGCAAACTGCATAACACTTGTCAGGATTGTCATTGCACCAACTGCGATATCTCCACCGTATTTCAAAAGAGAAGAGTTGAAACAAACGGAGATGATACTTTCACTTGCCTGCATCACAAAGATGGAAGAACCGAGAGCGAGTGAAGGCAGGATAATCTTAGACTGAAGTTTCATATTGCAAACTTTCAGTTTCAATGTTGTCTTTTTTCCAAACAGGAACGTCAGAACCCAGATGCAGGAGCAGGCCTGAGAAATAACAGTGGCAAGGGCAGCACCGCGGACTCCGAGTCCAAATCCAAAGATGAAGATCGGATCCAGGATAATATTGGTAACAGCACCGATCAATACGGAGAGCATACCGGTTTTGGCAAATCCCTGAGCTGTGATAAACGCGTTCATTCCAAGTGTGAGTTGTACAAAAAGCGTTCCGATAGCGTAAATGTTCATATAGGAAACAGCATATTCAATCGTGTTCTCACTTGCTCCAAAAGAAAGCAGGAAAGTCCGGTTTCCAATCAGAAGCACGATAGTAAGGATCGCAGATATGATGAGCTGTGTGAGAAAACAGTTGCCGAGGGTTTTCTCAGCAGACTCTGTATCTCTCTGTCCCATGAAAATAGATGCGCGCGGGGCCCCACCGTTTCCGACAAGGGCAGCGAATGCCGCTACGATCATGATCAGTGGCATACAAACACCTACGCCGGTCAGTGCAAGAGCACCTACATTTGGAATGTGACCAATGTAGATACGGTCTACGATATTGTAAAGCATGTTGATCATCTGTGCTGCAACGGTAGGCAGTGCCAGACGCAATAACAATTTACCGATAGGTTCGGTTCCTAAAAAATTCTTGTTCTCGTTCATTTCTCATTCTTCCTTTACAAATTATTTGTCTGAGTTCTGTTGCTGCATTTTGAATGCATTTTTTGCATTTTCCATCAGTTTCCGGTTCAAAAATTCCAGCTGCTCTTCCTCTTCTTTGGAAAAACCATGGAAAAGCTCTGTACGGAATGTCTCCTTTATCGTATCAATCTCATTCGTGATTGGAATTGCATCCGGAAGCAGCTCAAGATGAATCCTTCGCCGGTCATTTTCATCCGGAATCCGTTTCAGTAAAGATTTTTGAATCAGCAGTTCTACAGCCTGAGAGACATTTCCCTTGGAAAGCATCCGTAGTTCTACGATGTCAGCAGCTGTGTCACGACCCGGATTATTATAGAGAAAACTGATGATCGTTGTCTCAATCAATGTCAGCTTATGCCGTCTGCATATTTCTTTCAGCATACATTCGTACAGTTTGTTCAGTTGCCGGAATTGTACAAGAAAATGGGTTGAATTCATTATCCAAAACTCCTTTTGTGTTCAGATACAGAATGATTCGATTGAGTTCAACCAAAATGTATCACAGAACAGTTTTAAATAAAACAGTTCTAAAAAGAACTTTTAATTGTAATCATACGCACAAAAAGAGATTTGTCAAGAATAATTTGAAAAATTGTGTTACAAAATTATAATAATAAATTTATATTTATAATACGGAATACTCTTCAACTGTTAGAATAGTAAAAAAATGAACAAGCTGCATTAGGGAGGTCCGAATGAAAAAAATATCTTTAAACAAGAATTGGCAGTTTGCCAAAGGAACCATAACAATGATGGAGTTAATGATGGGAGACGCAGGAAATATAGAAAATATTGATTTGCCCCATGATGCCATGATTTATCAGGAAAGAACTCCGGCAACTGCGAATGCACATCAGACAGGATTTTATCCGGGCGGTGAATATACATACATGAAAAAGTGGGAGATTCCGGAAGCGTGGAGGGGATGTACAGTTGTTTTGGAATTTGAAGGTGTTGCAGATACCTGCCGTATTTATATGAACGGGGATCTTGTAACAGAGCATGTGAATCCATATACAGGTATTTTTGCAGACGTCAGCGGTTATCTGAAGTATGGCCAGGAAAATGAACTGAAAGTAGAAGTATGCAGTATAGAGCAGTCCAGCCGCTGGTATAGTGGTGCGGGGTTATACCGTTCTGTGTATGCATGGGTGGGAAAGACTGTGCATATTCCTGCCCAGGGGGTGCGTGTTACAACAAGAGAAGCTGACTGTGAGGCGGCAGTCGTGGAAGTAGAGGTTCCAATCTGTAATCGGGGAATGGTTTCCGAAACGGTACAGGTGGAAATTACATTGACCGGACCGAATGGGGCAGAAGCAGCCGCAGAGCACATACCGGTAACTGTTTTTGGAGAAAGCACGCAGATGTGCTGTCAGTGTTTGCTTGTAGAGCATCCTGCATTGTGGAGTGATGAAACACCAAATCTATACTCCTGCCGGATTACAATTTCTGAGGATGAAAATCCGATAGACAGTGTAAATATTTCAACAGGAATCCGTACACTTCGGCTGAATGCAAAACATGGTCTGTTGGTGAACGGTAAACCAACGAAACTGAGGGGGACTTGTATTCACCATGATAATGGGATTATCGGAGCGGCAACATTTCCAGATGCGGAGTATCGGCGTTGCCGCCAGATGAAGGAAGCCGGATTTAACGCTCTTCGAAGTGCACATCATCCGATGAGTAAGGCAATGCTGGATGCCTGTGATAAGCTGGGCGTGTTGGTGATGGATGAACTGAGTGATATGTGGACTCGGACAAAGAATCCCCATGACTATGCAAATTATTTTCCGACACATTGGAAGCAGGATGTGTGGGACATGGTGGAAAAAGACTATAATCATCCATGCGTGATTTTGTACTCGACCGGAAATGAGATTCCGGAGGCGGGCACTCAAAAAGGGGCAGAATGGAATCGGAGGATTCATGCAGAAATGAAACGGCTGGATGCCACACGCTATACGACGAACGGAATCAATGGTCTGATGGCAGGAAATGACCGAATGGGCGAAATTATGTGCCAGGCTACAGGGATGACTCCGGAGCAGCTTGAAGCGATGCAGCAGCCGGATGAGCAGAAGCGTGGAGGCGCAGATGAAATCAATGGGATGGCTGAGGTTATGGTGGGACCGCTGGCAGATGCGATTGCCACCAGTCCGATTCTGGAAGAAATGATAGGAGAATTTGCTGCGGCAAATGACATTGCCGGATATAATTATCTGACGGCATTACATGAAGAAGATCACATACGTCATCCGAATCGGGTTGTGCTTGGCACAGAGACTTTTCCGGCGGACATTGTTCATTTGTGGGATATCGTAAAGCGCAATCCACATGTGTTAGGAGACTTTACATGGACCGGATATGATTATCTGGGAGAGGCCGGATGCGGTATATTCCATTATAATGGAGGAGTGAATTTTTCAGCGCATTGGCCGGACAGACTGGCAGGTATCGGTGACATTGATATTCTTGGTGATCGTAAACCAATCAGTTATCTACGGCAGGCAGTATTTGGAATTGGCCATGCACCATCTATCGGTGTACTTCGGATGGATAAGGCAGGAATTGAAGTCGGAAAAACACCGTGGATGTGGAAGGATAACCTTGCAAGCTGGACATGGCCGGGATATGAAGGGGAAACAGCAAGTGTGGATGTTTATGCCAATGCAGATGAGGCAGAACTGTTCTTGAATGGGGAAAGTCTGGGACGAAAGTCGATTGGCGGAGTATATGTTGTGACGTATGAGGTACCTTATCATCCGGGAAAGCTAGAGGCAGTCAGTTATCTGAACGGAGTGGAGGCAGGCCGGGCTGTCTTACAGACAGCAGGGAAAGCGGTGAAGCTTAAGGTTGAAGCCGACCGGAATGAACTTCCTGCTGACGGAGAAAGTCTTACTTTCGTAAAAATCAGACTGGAAGACGCAGCAGGAAATTTCAATCGTCGGGAAAGTGCAGCAGTTACAATTAAAGTAGAGGGATGTGCTGCATTGCAGGGATTCGGAAGTGCAGACCCGAGCTGCGAAGGAAGTTACCAGTCTCATACATGGAATACCTATGACGGCAGTGTAATGGCAGTAATCCGGGCTGCAAAATGTTCGGGGAAGGCAGTCGTAACCATTTCAGCGGTAAATTTTGCAGAAGAAAAACTCGTTCTGAACATCAAATAGAAAGATGCCCCGCCTGATATATTAGTAGATTTTGTGGGTCTGATTCCGATACTGTGTCGGAGTCAGACCATATTTTTTCTTAAATACAGTCTGAAAGTAAGACTGACTGGAAAAACAAAGATAGTTACTGATTTCGCTTAATGTCTTATCCGAATATGTCAGGAGACTTTTTGCCTCTTCCAGCTTACACCGCATAATGAAGCTGCAGACATCGAAGCCGAGCTCTTTTTTGAACTTGTTTGTCAAATAAGAGCGGCTTCTTCCGATATGCTCAGCTACATCGCCAACCTGAATGGATTCGTTGATGTGGTGAGTAATAAACTGAATACACTCAAATATTTCCAGAGACATTCCCTGAGGAATTTTATTTTGCGAAACCCGTTCCGTAAAATCAATCAGCATAGAATAAGACAAGGTTTCAATGTGGGAAATATTCTGCAGCTTTTCACATTCACGGATATATACATCGGCAAGCTGGTAAGCCTGTTCCATATCCATTCCTCCGGCAATGGCACTTCTTGTAACAATTGCAACAGTTGTAATGAAAACATTCTTTTCCTGCCGGAGGGAGTTGTCAGCCATAAGACCACCCGATAATTCGGAGGGGGTGTTTAACAATGTTTTCATTTTTTCGACGTCTCCATTTTGAATATACTGCAGAAGTTTCTGTTCAAACTGGTAGGTATTATGAAAATGCTGTTCTTCCTTTGCATTCATCACCTGATTGGAATGTACATTGGAAAACTCGCTGATGCTGCTTGTGTTTTCCAGATTAAAATGCTGTCCAACAGAAATATATTCATCGTTGAAACACAGGTGAAGCCAGGCAAGTGTCTGGAGAAACTGGTTAAAGGAAATCTGAGGAATATTGACCAGAAATTGGAGTATATCCGGTTTGTGTTCCTGACTGATTGCCCATTCCTGCATGAAAGTGCGAAGTGTAAGATCTGAAATAGGTGTGCTGAATACAGGGCCAATGATGATTACGCAATCAGCATGCTCCGGCTTTATATAACCATAATAGCCGAAGGACTGCGAGATAAAATAGTCCGGGTTTTTTGTGAAATGTCGGAAACCGGACAGGATGCCTTTAAAAACAGACGGATCTTCCAAAATCGAAGGAAAGGAACAGTCATTGTCGGGTGAAGCGTGGTAATAGCCAATCGGTATGGAGGTTGATGCATAAAATAATTCACAAAATGCCTTTAAATCAGTAATCATGGAAGACTCCTCCAGGTAAAACCGTACTTTTAAACTCTCTTTGAAATGGATGTAATACTAATTATAAGGTGTTCTATTTATAAAAACAAGGACAAAATTGAAATATTGTAATCAATATTGTAATACAAAAATTATATGGTTTGATATTTTATTTTATAGATAACTCGTAACTGTGAGGGTACTGAACAGTTACGATAACTCAATGAAAGTATTTAAAAGGAGAACTCAACATGGGAATGGAAGATTTTTGGGAACAGCTTCCGACAGGAAAAGAAGATAAACCATTGCTTTTTGAAATGGGACCGCTGGAGTACGATTTTCATGATATTGACGGATTGTATTTTATGCTGGATCGTCGACTATCCGGCTGTCTGCTTATGATGTGGGCAAAGCCGATGAATCCGGATATTCAGGGAACCGTCACCTTAGATAGCAGGGTGGTATCCGGCTGTATCAACCAATATATGGAAGTTATGGGAAATATGTGGGTGCTTGGAATTCCGCTTCGGGGACTTGTGACAGAGTACGGTCGGGAATATCAACTTCACGTGGAAGGTTTTGTGGACATGGATGGGAATGAGATGAATCCGCAGGATTTTACGGTCAGAGGTGTGGAAAAAGTGAAACCGAAGCCGGAAGATGCAGCACATGAACAGATTGCACTGGAAGCCGCCAGGGAGGGAATCGTTCTTTTGAAAAATGAGGCGGAAGTTCTTCCACTGAAGAAGGGAACGGTATTGAATCTGTTTGGCAGAGGTATTCACGAATTTCGTATCGGAGCAGTGGGGGCAGGCAAAATCAATCCTCGCTACAGTGTTAATTTTGTGGAGGCTGTCAGGGAAGGAGAAGCTTATTCACTGAATGAAGAACTGGTTGAATTTTACGGCTGTGACAGGGATGAGATACCGGAGGACGAGATGTTGATGCGTGCAAAGAAATTGTCCGATACGGCAATCGTGTTCCTGACACGTGCAGCAGGAGAAAACCAGGATGCTTCCACGGCGAAAGGGGAATACTATCTGAGCGAGGCTGAAGAAGCACTTATTGCAAAAGTAACGGATACATTTGCAAAGACAATTGTGGTTTTAAATGTCGGATATCCGATTGATGTGACATTTGCAGAAAAGTATGCAGTTGCAGGACTTATATATTCGGGATTTGGTGGAATGCTTGCAGGACCGGCACTTTCGGATATCCTGAGCGGGGCTGTAAATCCGTCAGGGAAGCTGCCGGATACATGGGCAAAGGATTATTTTGATATTCCGTCGTCGAAAAATTTCTATGACTGTGTAGATAAAACACGTCTGACAGCAGATGAAAATATATATGTGGATACTTGTTACGAGGAAGACATTTATGTGGGATATCGTTATTTTACAACATTCAGGAAAAAAGTGGCGTATCCGTTTGGCTACGGATTAAGTTATACAGAGTTTTGTATCAGGCAGGAGAATATTCGATTTGACGGGGAAGTACTGGAACTGGATGTATATGTGAAGAATGTCGGGGAAAAAGCCGGAAAAGAAGTTGTTCAGGTTTATGTAGGCAAACCGGAATCAGAACTGGAGCAGCCGGAAAAAGAACTGGTATTCTTTGAAAAAACAAAGGAACTGCTTCCGGGAGAGGAACAGAAGATTCCTGTTCATGTTCCGGTGAAAGTATTGACTTCATATTCGGAAGAAAAAGCGGCGTATATTTTATCAAAAGGATATTACCGTATTTATGTGGGAAACAGTATTGAAGCAGCGGAATGCGGCGGATTCGACGAAGAAGAAACAAGAATAATCAAACAGGTAACCAATCTGCTTTGCTGCGATTACAAATTTACAAGATTATCCAAAACAAATCCGGATGATACATGGCCGACAGGAGCGCATTCCGGAGTGGTCAAAAATAAGTTGACATTTTTGCCTTATGAGAAGAGGAAACATTATCCTGCAAAGTTTGATATGGAGAAACCGGAAGAGAAGGTAACATTTGATGCTGTAAGAAAAAATCCGTCACGTGCGGCTGAGTTTGTGGCACAGATGTCACCGGAGGAACTTGCCCGCATCAGCATCTGTGCCTCGGCAGGGTGGGGAATGGAAGGTATCGGTGAGGCAGGTCGTGTATTTCAGACAGAAGGATATGATTTGCCGGACTTTCCGGTGAGCGATGGAAACAGCGGAGTCAATCTGAACATCAAAAATATTGGAATGCCGTCAGGCGTTACAATCTGTGCTTCGTTCAATAAAGAATTATCGGAAGCAATCGGGTGTGTAATCGGGGAAGAAGCGAAGGCATTGGGCATGCCGCTGGTTCTTGCACCAGCATTTAATATTCACAGAAATCCGCTAAATGGACGACAGCCGGAATATTTTTCGGAAGATCCGTATTTGTCCGGTGTCATGGCCGGATTTTATGCAAAAGGATTGGAAGGAGCCGGGATCGGAAGCTGCTATAAACATTTTATCGGGAACAACTGTGAATCTTCCAGAAAGCGAAATCAGAGTCTGATTTCCGAACGTGCAATCCGGGAAATTTATTTCCGAACTTTTGAATATGCGATGGATGTTCATATGCCAGCCAGCTTTATGACGGCGTATAATGCGGTAAACGGCTGCCCGACAGCAGCGGATGAAGAACTTCTACAGGGGCTTCTCAGAGAAGAAAATGGGTTTGCCGGTTTTGTAATGACGGATTGGACAACCTATGACAGTGTAGATGTGGCAGCAATGGTACAGGCGGGAAACTGCTGGATTACGCCGGGCTCTAATGATGATACATATACCGGTCAGATAAAGAAAGGATTGGAGAACGGTACCATAGACATGGCAAGACTTCAGGAGAATGTTACCGCTCTGATTCGTACAATGGCAAAATTTTCGTAACTGTTCAGTACCCTCACAGTTACAAATTTTCATAGAATAGAAAGAATCAGAAAAACAAAAAGAGAGAGGAAATGCATATGATTCGTGATTTGACAATAGAATACAGAAAAAATCCGATAGGAATCGATGAGAAACCACGTTTCTCATGGAAGTTGGAGAGTGAAAAGCAGGATGTTGTGCAGACAAACTACCAGATTCAGGTTGTCAGCGGAGGCCGGCTTATGTGGGACAGCGGCCGGGTGAAAAGCGACCAATCCGTTCTGGTGCCATATAAGGGTGCTGCATTGAAAGAGATGACTGTTTATCAGGTGCAGGTCAGTGTATGGGATAATTACGGAGAGCTGGGACAGGTGACAGGAAACTTTGAAACCGGTTTGATGAGAGAAGAAAACTGGAATGCAAAATGGATTACCCATACACTTCCGGCTGAAGAGACTGCATGTCCGGTATTTGTCCGCAGCTTTTCTCTGGACAGACCAGTGAAGAGAGCAAGGCTGTATGCGACTGCCTGTGGTGTATATGAGGCATTTATTAACGGAAGGAAAACAGGAGACTTGTTCCTGGCTCCGGGCTGGACATCTTATCATCACCGACTGCAGTATCAGACTTATGATATTACGGAACTCCTGGAAAAAGATAATGAGATTACGGTTACTGTAGGAAACGGGTGGTATAAGGGAGAACTCGGGTTTGATGCAAGACCAAATCTTTACGGCGACAGAACGGCTTTGCTGGCAATGGTGCGTATCGAGTACGAAGACGGGGAAATTATCTGCATCGGCACTGATACGGACTGGCATGTGGAAACAGGAGAAATTCTGTTTTCCGAGATTTATCACGGTGAGATACAGGATTATACAAAAGAAAGAAGGCAGGTAGGAAAGGCAGTTCTGTTTGAACATACGGATGATATCGGGCAGATTGTGGCGCAGGAATCCGAGCCGGTCCGGGTAACGAAACGGTTTGATGTAAAGGAAAGGATCGTGACTCCAAAAGGAGAATTGGTGTTTGATTTCGGACAGAATATGGCAGGACTGGTAGAAATACGACTTCCAAAACTTATTGGAGACAGATTAGTTATTCGATATGCAGAAACACTGGATAAAGATGGAAACTTCTATACAGAGAATCTGCGGACGGCAAGATGTACAGATACATTCGTATACGGAGAAAAGCAGGTGGGAATGCTTGTGATGCCGCACTTCACTTTCCACGGATTCCGTTATATTTGTGTGGAAGGCGCAGGAACGGAAACAGAGGCATCGGATTTTACGGCATGTGCAATGCACACAGACATGCAGCCGACAGGAACATTCACATCCGACAACACGTTGGTTAACCAACTGCAGAGTAATATACAGTGGGGACAGAGAGGCAACTTCCTCGATGTTCCGACAGACTGCCCACAGAGAGATGAACGGTTGGGCTGGACCGGAGATGCACAGGTATTCTGTGGCACAGCCTCCTATAATTTCCACACGGCATTATTTTTCCGAAAATGGCTGCGGGATATGGCAGCAGAGACCACTCCGGAGTGGGGCGTACCTCATGTTGTTCCGAATATTCTCGGAAATCAGGCGGGAGCAGCGGCATGGAGCGATGCTGCGACAATCATTCCGTGGACGATTTATAAGGTTTACGGGGATAAAGAGATGCTTGCGGAGCAATTCCCGATGATGAAGAACTGGGTGGATTATATACATGCGAGAGTCTCGAAAAACGGATTGTGGCAGAGTGGATTCCAGTATGGAGACTGGCTGGCGCTGGACATAGAATCCGGAAGCACCGACCGGACAGGCGGAACGGACAAATATCTGGTGGCAAATGCTTATTACGCATATTCGACCAGGATTGTGCGGGATGCTGCGGATGCATTGGGGTATGCAGAGGAAGCAAAAGCATACGGTGACTTATATGAAAAAATAGTAGAAGCCATTCATGTGGAATACGTGACAAGAAGCGGACGAATGGTCAGTGAGACACAGACAGCCTGTGTGCTGATGCTGTACTTTGACTTGATAAAACCGGAATTTCGTAATCGGATTTTGGAGACATTGGAGTTAAATATCGGGGCACACCATAATCATCTGACGACAGGTTTTGTGGGTACACCGTATCTGTGTCATTGTTTGTCAGAAAACGGTCTTCACGGGTTGGCGGATGAAATCTTTATGAAAGAGGATTTTCCGGGCTGGCTCTATGCAGTAAAGAAAGGCGCAACGACAATCTGGGAGCGTTGGAATTCCATTCTGCCAAATGGGGATTTTGACGAATCAGGTATGAACTCCCTGAACCATTATGCGTACGGTTCGATTGGAAGCTGGTTGTACGAAAAAGTTGCAGGAATACGCTGTATGGAACCGGGATATAAGAAAATACGGATTCAGCCGACGCTGACAAAGGGAATGACAGAGGTGTCCGCAGCTTATGAATCCATATATGGAACAATCGTAAGTGCATGGAGCTGTAGAGAAGGAAAAATCTGTGTGGATGTGCAGATTCCGGTGAATACAACGGCTGTTATCCAGCTTCCGGAGAAAGAAGCGGAATTTACGGTTGGTTCCGGCAGATATCATTACGAGTACAAAACGGATACAAATCTGAAATTCGAGAAATATTCGTTGGAGTCAACACTCGGAGAGTTGGTCGCCGAAGAACTTGGCCGCAATATGTTTGAAGAAATGATGCCGGGAATGCTGGAAGACCCGCTGATTCAGTTTGCATTGTCCATGACCATATCCGATCTGCTTGTGCAAGATGCGCAGGCAAAGCCAATGTATCTGGCAGTCATTGATGCGCTGAACGCTACAAATTCAAAATTATAAAAATTAAGCTAAAATTAAAATACAGACAAATAGGAATGTGATATTTTAAGCTTACAAGATATCAAGGAAATGTGATACGAAATGAAGGAGGGACACAATGAGTAAAAAACCATTAGGAAAGGACAAATTTGGCGTTCAGAAAGTAATGCGCGTGAAGGATTACTTCGGAGATGCTACGGGACAGTTCGCATTGAATGCGATGTCCACACTGGTAGGACAGCTTACATACTTCTATACGGATAAGGTTGGCATGGCTGCTGGGGCGATTGCAACAATGTTTATTGTCTGTAAGATTATTGACGCATTTACAGACCTGATTATGGGAAATATCATTGACCATACAAAACCGGGAAAAGAAAAATATCGTCCGTGGCTTTTGAAAGCGGGAATTCCGGCAGGTATTGTAATGGTTCTGATGTTTACGGTGCCGAAAATAGGAGATATGGGACAGATTATTTACGTGACAATAACGAACATTCTTCTGACAGCAGTATTATATACGGCAATGGCAATCCCTTATAACTCGCTTATGACCGTTCGTACGAACAGCCAGGAAGAACGAGGCATCATGGGAACATGGAGAGCGGCGACCGGTTATGTGGCAGGTATGATATTTGCAATCTGTATGATTCCGATTACGAATGCACTGGGCGGAAACCAAAACGCATGGATTAAATTTGGCTTTATCATGGGAATTATTGTAATACTGGCAGCCTTGATTTGTTATGCAACAAGCCGTGAGACAGCAACAGAGGCAGGAGCGGTAGTAGAAGCGAAAGAAGAGGATGAAGAAGTGATTCCGTTTAAGGAAGCGCTTGGAAAGCTGTTCCACAACAAATACTGGGTGATTGTTCTTGTGGTGAATCTGCTCTCATGCATTATATATGGTCTTACAGCGGGTGCGGGAGTATATTACTGTAAATGGATTTTCGGCAATGACAACCTGGTCGGCGTTCTCGGAGGAATCGGAATGATTCCGACCCTGTTAGGATTCATATTTGTAGGACCGATGATTAAGAAACTTGGTGTTGTGAAAACGCTGCTGGTGAGCTTTGCAATGGGTGCAGGAGCAAATATACTGCTTCTCTTCACAAAAGACATCTTTTTCTGCTACGCATTATTCGGAAGTATTACAACATTTGCAACCATTCCGATGATGTGTCTGGTTGGAGTTATGACGGCAATGTCAATTGATTATAATGAATATAAATATGGTGTAAGAATGGTAGCAACCTCCAACAGTGCATCCAGCTTTGGCGGTAAAGTGGGAAGCGGGCTCGGAACATCTATTATCGGCTGGTTCCTTGCGGCAGTCGGCTATGATGCTGCACTGACTGCAGCGCCGGCAGCTACAAAAATGGCAATTTACGGATTCACTATTGTAACACCGTTAGTGATATTTGTTATTATGTTTATTCTTGTAAGCAAGTTTGATCTGGAAAAAACACTTCCTGCGATGAAAGAAGAAATTGCAAAAAGAAAAGCACAGAATGCCTAAAAAAACGCCAAAAAGCTTCCTGTATAATTTAAATAGGTCAAGAGATTGACAAAAAAATACCTCAAGTAAAATTAGATTATTACTGACCGGCAAGTTGGTAAAATCTAACGAATACAAGAGGTATCTACAATGAATATTAAAGGTTCAAAGAAGAAAAATCAAGTTTTATCAGTAAATAAGAGATTCAACAGTAACGGATTTTATTCAGTGTATTGAGTGTGAATATAGCAAAAATTGCCGCTTAGTTTAGCAGACTGGGGCGGCTATTTTTGTGTCTTATTGCTTCCTATTGTGTATCCGAGACTGAAAGCTGTCAAGTATAGGCTAATAACAGCAATCAGACCTTCAAGCGTCAACATTGGCATCCCCTCCTTTAGCAAGATTTCCGTCAGCCGAGCTGGGGATTTCTATGTAATCGGAGGGGTGCTGAGTGCCGGTGGCACTCGTTTAGCACCGACCGTAACGGAGTGTAGACCACAGTCCCTCCGTAGAAGGACTAACCGCCTACCGTGTAGGTAGCACCCATAGAACGATCATAACAACCTGTGAGTGTATATGCAATCCTAAATTTGTTTTTATTGAGTGTTCACCAAAGAAGTTGTGATAACAGTATGATAACAAAATAATTCAAAATCAGAAAAACGCTCCGGATTTCCGGCTGAAAATGATAATAAAAAGACAGAAATATACGAAAAAAACGTCTTAATATGCAAGACCGATACCGCGAGGGTGGACGTACTGTAGGATCAGGACGTGTTGCTACAATCATCGAGTAATCACTGATTAATATATATTGAGTACCGCAAGGTACATTGTGTCCAAGCGTAAGATACCCCGGAACCGTAAGGTTTCCGGGGTTTTTCTGTTGCTTAAAGTATGATAAAATATGGAAAAAACGAACGGAGAAGGAAAGTAAACAAAGAAAAAAGTATATTTTATCACAAACTATGGAATTTGATGATTCCCATTGTTCTGCAGAATCTGATGCTGGCGCTGGTGGCGGTGGCGGACGCGTTTATGCTTGGGGGAATGGATCAGAATTATATTTCCACTGGCCTGTAGTGGTGATCTATGCATGTACCTGTATTGATGAAGTAGGAAAACTTCCATGGGTGCTGCATCATTTCCGGAAGTATAAATGGGTGAAGGATTTAACACGATAGTACTTTATATGTAAATATACAAAAATACCCCGGAGCAATCACGCTCCGGGGCATTTTCATGTAGTGGATTTTTATTTCGTTTCAGCCTCAGCATCTTCAGCCTCTTCGTCTTCCTCTGGAGCGGCTGCGTACTCACCGATATGAACAACAACGGCATCCTCAGGTGTGATGAAGTGTACCTGTTTGCCTTCCGGAATCGGGAGGTCTTTTACATGGATGTCACGGACATCTGCAGGATAGCCGTCGAAGTCGATGACGATAGTATCCAGCAGGTTGGCAGGATCTGCTTTGTAATGAACTTCTTCTATTTCCTGTTCAACAATACCCTGAACCATATCGGTGTGCTCCAGTTTGATAGCTACGGTTGTGGATACTTTTTCACCGGCAACCAGAGCCTGGAAGTCCAGAGCCATCAACTGTTTCTCAATTGGATTATAATCAATGTTCTTTACCAGGGCATCGACTTTTTCGCCTTCGATGTCCAGATAAATCTGAGTTCCTTCTTTATTTGCTTTAATGAATTTTGCGGCCTCGGCACCATTGAACTGAAGTGCTACTGGCTCTTTCATTTCTTTTCCACTAAGAATTCCTGTGACGTAACCCTCACGTCTTAATTTTTTAGCCTTTACATTCGGGTTTCTTTTCTCTGCTTTCAATGTGATCATGTCAAATTCCTCCTCCTGATGCATGGATTCCGGTAATGTTGCTGTTCGCGCTGTTCGCAGTAACACGAATTCTGCATTTCTTTTCTGACTGGGATTATTATAGCACTTCTCAGGCTAAGTGGCTAACAAAAAGTTAGAAAATTTGAGAGAAATATTTTGTATTGTTTGACTTATACACGAAACTTCAAGAGTAAAATTAGACAAAAACATAGCCGGAATTTGAGATTTTACAGAAAAAATTAAAACAACATGAAAAATTGCACAAATTAAGCGGCAATGAAAGCCCCAAAGTTGCCATTTATTTTGGGCAGAGATGAGTAGTGAATGCAAAATCTGATTTATTAGCCTGGTTCAGGAATGGAAAGATAAGGCAGAAATTTTACCCAGGAGAAAGAATTTAACGGAATTGCATATAATTTCCGAAATAATTTAACACATACTTCACAATCACTTATCGTAACCACGATATCTGGATATCCGGAAAACTTCTATACTAAGAACCATGCGAGCGAGGAGAGAAAGGAGATAAGTGATGTCAGAAATTGCACTTAGAAATGTATGTAAGCAATTTGATTCGGAACATTACGGTGTAAAGGATTTTAACCTTGATATACATGACAAAGAATTTGTGATCTTCGTAGGTCCGTCCGGATGTGGAAAATCCACAACCCTGCGTATCATTGCAGGTCTGGAGGAAATCACAGACGGTGAGCTGTGGATCGACGGAGAACTTTCCAATTATCTGGAACCAAAGGAGCGAGGAATGTCCATGGTGTTCCAGAACTATGCTTTATATCCAAACATGACAGTTTACGGAAATATGGCCTATGCTCTGAAGATCCGCAAAATGCCAAAAGACGAGATCGATAAAAAAGTCCATGAGGTGGCAAAGATCCTGGAGATCGAGCAGCTTCTTGATCGAAAACCGGCGGCCCTTTCCGGTGGTCAGAAACAGCGAGTTGCCATCGGAAGTGCTATTATCCGGAAGCCAAAAGCCTTCCTGATGGACGAGCCTCTTTCCAACCTGGATGCAAAACTCCGTGCACAGATGCGAGTGGAGCTTGTGAAATTACATAAACAGCTGGATACCACCATTATTTACGTAACACACGACCAGACAGAGGCCATGACTCTTGGGACTAAGATTGTGGTCATGAAAGACGGTCTGATCCAGCAGGTAGGAGCACCGCAGAGCATTTACGGCAATCCAGTGAATCTCTTTGTGGCAGGTTTCCTGGGTTCCCCGTCCATGAACTTTTTCCAGTGTACCGTAAAAGCAGAAGAAAACAACCGCACAGCCCTTCTTCTGGATGACGCAAAAACTGTAAAAAAAGTTTATTTGGATGGTACCAGGGGAAAACAGATCGCAGACAAATACAACGGCAGACACGTGATCCTGGGAATCCGTCCGGAAGATATTTACGAACTTGATGAGGCAAAAAAACTTGGGATCGAAAAGGACAGCGTAAATGTGGATGAGCCCGTAGTAAACCGGGAAATGCTGGGAGCGGAAGTAATCCTCTATTTTGATGAGCAGGGCAAAACCCTGGCAGTACGCCTAAATCCGGAGAATCAGACCCAGGTTGGAGAAAAAGTTTCCTTATATTTTGACATGGATAAAGCCCATGTGTTTGATCCGGAAACCGAAGAAAATCTTTTTTACAGGGAGGAGAAATAATCATGGGAAATAACAGCAAAAGTAAGATCACACCGTACTTATATCTGGTACCCTGTATGCTGATTTTTGGAGTTTTCCTGTTTTATCCGTTTGTAAAAACAATCTATTTAAGTTTGTACAAAACAAACAAAATGGGCCAGGCAAAACTGTACGTTGGCCTGGACAACTATAAAGAACTGATTCAGTCCGCATCCTTTATCAACAGCCTGAAAGTAACCCTGATCTTCGTTCTGATCGTGGTGGTCGGTGGCATGCTTCTTGGCCTGATTGCCGCAGTGCTCTGTAACAAAGCATTTCCGGGAATCCGGGTGTTCAGTACTTCCTATGCGCTGCCAATGGCTATCGCATCCAGCTCCGCGGCAATGATCTTCCAGATCATGCTTCATCCGGCAGTTGGTATTGTAAATAAGCTTCTTGGTCTGGACATCAACTGGCTGAACGATCCGAACACCGCACTGATCTGTGTGGCAGTTCTCACAGCATGGCTGAACAGCGGAATCAACTTCCTGTATTTTTCCGCAGGACTTGGAAACATTGATGAGACCATTTATGAGAGAGCTTCCGTAGACGGAGCCAGCAGTGTGCAGCAGTTTTTCAGCCTGACACTTCCGGGACTTTCCCCGATCATGTTTTACACACTGGTAGTAAATATCATTCAGGCCTTTCAGTCTTTCGGCCAGATCAAGATCCTGACAGAAGGCGGACCAAATGAGTCTACCAACGTAATCGTCTATTCCATTTACAGGGACGCATTTTTCAACTACCGGTTCGGAAGTGCGGCAGCCCAGTCTGTGATCCTGTTTATAATCATCATGATCATTACACTGATCATGTTCCGTATTGAAAAGAAGGGAGTAAATTACTGATGAGTCAGATGGAAAATGTGGCAGTTCCCGCTGTGGGAAATCTGTCAAAAGAAGAACTTCTGAAGCTGAAAGAAGCCATGAATGCAAAAGCACTCACAAAGAGAAGAGCAAGAACCGCCCTTTGTGTGGCTGCCAATGTGGTGTTTGCGGTTCTGATTCTGCTTCCGCTGCTTTACGCCATCAGTATTGCGCTGATGCCTTCTAATGAACTGTTTACTACAGAGTTAAATCTCTTTCCCAAAAATCCGACCTTTTCCAACTTTATCAATGCATTCCGCACCGTTCCGCTTCTCCGTTTTATTTTGAATTCCTTTATTATGGCGGGATGCATTACCATCGGACAGATCATTACCTGTTCTCTTGCTGCTTTTGCGTTTTCTTTCCTGGAATTCAAAGGAAAAGGTATTCTCTTCATGGTCGTGATGGCAACCATGATGGTTCCAGGAGAGGCAACGATCATTTCCAACTACCTGACCGTATCAAGCTGGGGAATGCTGGATACTTACCAGGTACTGATCGTGCCTTACCTTACATCCGCAATGGGAATTTTCCTGTTCCGTCAGTTTTACATGACTTTCCCGATCTCATTGTATGAATCGGCAAAACTTGACGGTTGCAGCAACCTGAAATTTATCGTAAAGATCCTGCTTCCGCTGACAAAATCCGCCATCGGAGCCATGGCAGTGTACACCTTCATCAATGCATGGAACATGTACATGTGGCCGCTTCTTGTAACAGGTTCCAATAACATGAGAACCGTTCAGATCGGTATCAGTATGCTGGACAGCGTAGATTCCCAGTCCATCACCCTGATGATCGCAGGTGTTGTCATGATCATCATCCCGTCCATTTCCATCTTTATCATTGGACAGAAACAGCTGATCCGTGGAATGTTCTCAGGAGCAGTCAAAGGATGATCCTGGAGCGGACAATAATCCCGGAGCATTTTTTCCGCAGGGGAAAAGATATTGCAGCGCCGTAAGGCCTGCAGTTCATCTTATATAGAAAGAAGAAAGAAAAAAAGAAAATTTTTCAAGAGGAGAAAAAAGTTATGAAGAAAAAAATCATCGCAGCTTTTCTTACCGCAGCAATGACCATCGGTTCACTCTCCGGAGTGACTGTATTCGCCGCAGATGCTTCCACAGATGAAAACGTGGAGATGGCAGATGCTTCCGACGTAGACGGAACAACCATTACTTTCTGGCATTCCATGGGTGGCGTCAATGGCGAGGCAATTGATACACTGGTAAAAAAATTCAACGATGAGAATGAATATGGAATTACTGTAGACGCTCAGTATCAGGGCGAGTACGATGACTCCCTGAACAAACTGAAAAGTGCACAGATCGGAAACATGGGCGCAGATCTTGTACAGGTATACGAGATCGGAACAAGATTCATGATCGATTCCGGTTGGATCGTTCCCATGCAGCAGATGATCGATACGGACAGTTACGACGTATCCGAGATCGAGCCAAACCTGGCAGCTTACTACACCATCGACAACGAGCTGTACTCCATGCCATTTAATTCATCTACACCGATCATGTATTATAATAAGGATATGTTTGACAAAGCAGGCATCACAGAAGTTCCGGACAGCCTGGAAGGAATCGGTGAGATCGGACAGGATCTTCTGGACAAAGGCGGCGCAGGCGAGGTAATGTCTCTTGGAATCTACGGATGGTTCTTTGAGCAGTTTATCGGAAAACAGGGCCTTGAGTATGCAGACAACGGAAACGGACGTAAAGATGCTGCAACAGCTGTAGCATTCGATGAGAACGGCGCTGCAAAGAACATCCTCACAGCATGGAAAGACCTTAACGACAAAGGTTTCGCTCCGATCGTAGGAAAAGGCGGCGATGCAGGACTTGCTGATTTCTCCGCAGGAAAAGCAGCCATCACACTTGGTTCCACAGCTTCCCTGAAACAGATCCTTCAGGATGTAAACGGAAAATTTGAGGTTGGTACCGCATACTTCCCGAAGATCAAATCCAGCGATGAGGGCGGTGTTTCCATCGGTGGTGCATCTCTCTGGGCACTGAACAACAATGATCCGAAAAAACTCCGTGCAACATGGGAATTCGTAAAATTCCTCATCTCTCCGGAATCTCAGGCTTACTGGAATGCACAGACCGGATACTTCCCTGTAACTGTAAAAGCTCAGGATGAGCAGGTATTCAAGGACAATGTTGAGAAATATCCTCAGTTCCAGACAGCGATTGACCAGCTTCATGATTCTTCCGCAGACTATGTAGGCGCTCTGTTAAGCGTATTCCCGGAGGCAAGAGCTACTGTGGAATCCGAGATCGAGAGCATGCTCAACGGAAAAGAAGATGTGGATGCAGCTGTGAAAAACATGGCAGATTCCATCAACAAATCCATCGAAGAGTATAATCTGGTGAATGAATAATCGCAAAAAGCGCAAAAATTGAAAAAGAAAAATAAACAGAAACAGCTAAAAATCCCTGGAAAAATTCCGGGGATTTTTGCCATATTTACAGAGAAAAACGGTGTGACAGGAAAATATCAGAATAAAAATAAGAGGAATCTCTGGACGTAAGAGTATATATTGGCTATAATGATATGGTTAATAACAACTCCTAAGGAAGGGAGAAAAATCTGTGAACAGAAGTAAAAGAGAAGATTATAAAAGATTCGTGGTGTTTTGTCTGGCAAGCTTGATCATTATTGCACAGACTGCGATCTTTGCTTATGTGTGGTACGATTTTTACAGCAGCCTGATCCTGAAACCATTCTGGAGAAAAGGTAATTGGGTGCTGATCCTGATCTATGCACTGATCTATCTGATGTTTGCCAAGCTTTACGGAGGCCTGAAGGTAGGTTATCTGAAGAGGATCGATGTGTTTTATTCGCTGACACTGGCAAGTATCTGTACCAATGTTGTAACGTATTTTCAGATCACTCTGATCAACCGCTGGTTCCTTTCAGCCGGCCCGATCATAGAGATGACACTGGTTCAGATCGTGGTAACCATCCTCTGGATATGGGGAAGCCGTTTTATTTATTCCAAATTGTACGGAGCCAGAAGACTTCTGGTGATCTATGGCGACCGTGACCCCGGAGATGTCATCCACAAGATGAATACCCGAAAGGATAAGTACGATATCAGCGGTAAGGTACACATCCGCGAGGGAGAAGAGAAGATTCACGCCATGATGGAAAACTATGAAGGCGTGATTATCTGGGATCTTCCGTCTCAGATCCGAAACAAGTATCTGAAATACTGTTTCTCTCATTCCATCCGCTGTTACATGAGCCCGAAGATTTCCGATATCATTCTGCTGGGAACGGACAGAATTCATCTGTTTGATACTCCGCTTCTGATGTGCAGGAACCAGGGACTTTCCATGGAGCAGCGCGCAGCGAAGAGACTTCTGGATATCGTTGTTTCCGGCCTTGGTATTATTGTATCTTCCCCGATCATGCTGATTATTGCCATCGCGGTGAAGGCTTATGACGGCGGCCCGGTATTTTATCTCCAGGACCGTCTCACCTACAATGGAAAAGAGTTCCGCATCCGGAAATTCCGGAGCATGTGTGTGGATTCCGAGAAGAATGGAGCACGTCTTGCATCCAAGCATGACTCCCGAATCACACCGGTGGGACATGTTCTCCGTAACCTGCATCTGGATGAGCTTCCGCAGCTGTTTAATGTATTTGCGGGAGATATGTCTCTGGTAGGCCCCCGTCCGGAACGAGACGTGATCATGCAGGAATACGAGCAGGAGATCCCGGAATTCCATTACCGTCTTAAGGTAAAAGCAGGACTGACCGGTTATGCACAGGTCTACGGCAAATATAACACCACACCGTACGACAAGCTGAAACTGGATCTGTTCTATATTGAGAACTATTCATTCCTTCTGGACATCAAGCTTCTGTTTATGACTGTGAAGATCTTTTTCCAGAAAGAAGTATCCGAGGGTGTGGATGACGATCAGAAGAATGCCCTGAAAGATTCACAGGATAAATAGGAAATAATACGAAATCAAAAAGTGCGTGTCAGGCTGGTTCTGGCGCGCATTTTGTAAATAAAGAAAAGGGAGGTTGTTTTTATGGAAAAACCACTGGTTTCCGTGATCATGCCGGTTTATAACGGTGAGAAATATATTGGAAAAGCAATTAAGTCCGTGCTGGCACAGAAGGTTCCAACAGAACTTCTTGTCATTGATGACTGTTCCACAGACAAAACAGAATTAACCGTAATGAAATACATGGACAGCGGAAATATCCGTTATATCCGAAACAAAGAAAATATGGGAGCTGCCCGTTCCAGAAACTGGGGAGTAAAGGCCTCAAAAGGAAAATATATTGCTTTTCTGGATGCGGATGACTGGTGGGAAGAAGGAAAGCTGGAAGCGCAGGTAGAAACAATGGAACTTACCGGTTGTGATATCTGTTCTACAGGAAGAGAGCTGATGCAGCCGGATGGACATACCACAGGGAAATACATTCCGGTAAAAGAACGCATTACCTATCATGATCTTCTGAAACACAACAGTATTAACTGTTCTTCAGTGCTTCTCCGGCGGGAAGATGCCCTCGCGTTTCCCATGGAGCATGATGACAGCCATGAAGACTATATTACCTGGCTGAGAATCCTGAAAAGAGGGGGATTTGCAGCAGGAATCAACAAGCCATATCTGAAATACCGGCTCAGCGAAGGTGGCAAGTCCAGAAACAAACTGAAGTCTGCGGCCATGACATATCAGGTTTACCGGTATGTGGGATACGGTCCTGTAAAAAGCCTGTTTTTCTTTGTTTCCTATGCAGTTCACGGAGTCTGGAAATACCGATGAAAATACTGGAAACAGATAATAATACTGGGAAATATTAAGTTTTTATTTCCAAATTCATAAATATATGTTATAATTTATTCATATTTTAGCCAAATAACCTGTACTGCAGGCTGTTTGGCTATGAGCAAGTAGCGAAGCGGATTACGAATATCCGTATGAATAAGGTGGAAACAAATGAGACAGAGAACTGAAAGCCAGGGAGTCCCGTATTCTTATCTGGTTGATAACATTAAGGTATTGTTGATTTTTCTTGTTGTATTTAATCATCTGATTGCGTTTCAGCTGGTTAAGGCAGACGTAGTGGTGCGTTATGTGTGGTATGCAATTACCATTTTTCATATGCCTGCGTTTGTTTTTATGTCCGGCTATCTTTCCAAGAAACCGCAGGATGTACTGAAAAATGTGAAAAATCTGCTGATTCCTTATATTCTTGGATACAGTCTGACCTGGTATGCAACAATTTGGATCGGCAAACGGATGGATTATGAACTGCTTCGTCCATCTGGTACCGTCATGTGGTATGTGCTGGCACTGTTTATCTACAGACTTACCATAGAAGCACTGGGTAAGGTGAGATTTATTGTGCCGTTAAGTATCGTTTTTGCACTGTGGGCAGGAACAAGACCGGAATTTACAACTTATCTTTCCTCTTCAAGGATTGTTGTATTTTTTCCGTTTTTTGTGGCAGGCTATCTGTGGAAAAGTGATTATACCAAGGTAGTCCGTAAATTTAAAGGAAAATGGGTTCTGATCCCGATTTCGGGACTGCTTTTATATGCAATTCCGAATTTTATGATTGCAAATAAAATTCCGATCGATATTTTCAGAGGAAATCATACGTATCAGTTATCCGGAATGGATGATATCACAGGAATGCTGATCCGTCTTCTGATGTATCTGGTATCGTTTGTGCTGGTACTTACATTCCTGGCGCTGATGCCGGATGTGAAACTTCCGATTACTTTCATCGGAAGAAACACCATGGGAATTTATTTTTTCCATTATCCGATCATGATTGTGCTCAACGGACTTTTACTGCTCAGCATTCCGCAGATGCTGAATGTGTGGGTGCTGTTCGGAGTTTCCTGGATTTTTGTACTGATTCTGGGAAGTACGCCGGTTTCCTTTAGTTATAACGGTGTGCTGAATCTTCTCACACTGCTTGTGTTTAAGAGAGAAAAGCAGGTTCAGGATGAAGGTCTGGAAGAGGAATATGATGAAGATGACCGTTATGAGACTATGCTGAAGAGAAAAAAAGCAATCGAGGAACTGGCGGCCACTCTTGAGGAAGAGCATGCCGAAAAAGTCAAAGAAAAAACTTCGGGTAATACGACTCCAGATAAAAAAGAAGAATTTTTTACAGAAGAAGAGCTGGAAGAGGAAGAAGAAATAGAAGAAACACAGGAGTTTGAGGAATTACAGGCATTGGATGAACTCCTGAACGCAATTGAACCTCAGGAAGAGATGGAAGCGCTGATGGAAAAGGAAGAACAGAAAGAGCAGGACGAATAATGAAAAGAGTCATTACTTACGGTACCTTTGATCTGTTCCACCAGGGACATTACAACATTTTGAAAAGAGCAAGGGAACTGGGGGATTATCTCATTGTAGGAGTTACCAGTGAGAGTTACGATATAGAACGGGGCAAGCTGAATGTTCAGGACAGCCTTCTGAAACGAATCGAAAATGTAAGGAAGACAGGCTTTGCTGACGAGATTATCGTAGAGGAGTACCAGGGACAGAAACTCAGCGATATTACCAAATATAACATTGATCTCCTGGTAGTAGGATCTGACTGGAGAGGGAAATTTGATTACCTAAAAAATTACTGTCAGGTTGTCTATCTGGAGCGTACCAAGAATATTTCCAGCACCAAACTCAGAAGTGAGGGGACGATTTTCAGTGTTGGAATTGTGACAGATGATACGGAAGACAACGGAATGGTTATGGAATCCAAGTTTGTAAGCGGGCTCCATGTGGAGAGTGTTTATTCCGAAGATATCTTTGTTGCAAGAGAATTCTGTGACAGATATGAGCTGGATTCTTACGGTACAGATTATGAACGTTTTCTGGGCGGGCTGGATATTATTTATATCAAGTCCGCCCAGAAGAACAGAGCGGACTATATAAGGCGGGCGCTGGAACGGGGGAAATATGTAATCAGTGACACACCAATGACGCTGAACCCGGAAGAAATGGAAGAACTGTTTGCGCTGGCCAAGGAACACAGGGTAGTGCTTGTGGAGAAGCTTACCCTTGTTTATCTGCGCGCTTTTACACAGCTTGTATGGCTTACCCACGGTGCACTGGTGGGAGATGTGGTAGCTGTGAAGTGTGCGGTTTCCCAGGATGATTTTGAAGGTGGAAAAAACTTCAATGAGACAGTGAGCCAGGCGCTCTGTGCATGTATCAAACTTCTTGGAAAAGACTACCTGGAAGTCAACACCAATGCGGTAAAAGGCAGTGACGGAGAATTTATCTACGACATGATTACGGTAAAGTATCCCAGGGCACTGGCAACCATAGAGATCGGAACAACGGTAGATGTGGAAAATGAACTTGTGATCATAGGAAGCAAAGGCCGGATTACAGTTCCCAATGACTGGTGGAATACCGGGTATTTTGAGGCGAAGGTAGAAGGACAGGAATTCCTGAAACGCTACAGCTTTAACTTTGAGGGAAACGGTCTTCGGTATCTGCTTCAGGAACTGATGATTATGATCCGTGACAGACGTACGGAATGTACGCGGTTTTTCTATGAAGAATCCGAAACACTGGCTGAACTTTTGAAAACGATTGATCAAAGAGGTTAACAGATGACAGAAAAACAGGAGCTTCTTTTGCAGCTCTTCCGAGAGGTTGACGCAATCTGCAAAAAGCACAATCTTAGATATGTAATGGCCGGGGGAACCCTGATCGGTGTCCTTCGAAATGAAGGATTTATTCCGTGGGATGATGATGTGGATATCTACATGCCAAAGAGCGACTGGGATAAATTTGTGGAAATCTGCAAAACAGAAATACCACAGAACAGAGCGCTCTATTGCTCAGATGTAGACAGAACTTACACCAACGGGTTTCCGAGATATGGAGGTACGGACAGCTGTGCGATCCATAAGCATCAGATTATCGGAGACGATAAGGCCGGAGAGATCATAGATGTCCTTACTCTTGATCCCATTCCGGATGATGACAGAGAGTATGAGAAGTACAGAACCCATATGATGATCTACACAGATCTTCTTAATATCAGCATGGTTGTGGGTGCAAGATGGGAAATTCCTGCTTTTCAGTATCTTTACTGGCTGTTCCGCTATAAATTTTTCGGAAAAGACAGAACCCTCAAAAAACTGGAAAAAATCATGTTTTCTTATAAAGAAGAGGAGTGCAGCCGCTACGCCATGCGCTGGGGTGGCTGCCCGTTTCTTTTTGACAAAGATATGATGTTCCCTGTGAAATATATGGATTTTGAAGGGGAAAAAGTAATGGTTCCCCACAGGACAAGCGATTACTTGATCTGGCATTACGGAGATGAATGGTCTTATATACCGCCTCATGGGGAAAGAGAATCCCATGAGTCTATTTATGTTCCGGGCGCTTCTTATCAGGAGATCCGGGATGAATATATGCCGAGAATCGACAAAAACCGAATCCGCAGGCAGATGACATTTCGGAAATTTTACTGCCTTCTGATGGCAAAAGGTGACCATAAACTGGATAAGAAACGAAACCGTATCCGTGCAGGTGTAATCGCAAAAGATCTGGGAGCAAGGTTCCTGAGATCGGAGAAATCCCTGGAAACACTGCTTCTGGAAAAACGCTACGATGTACTGAATGAGATTTTTGACAGTTATTACCGCACACAGCTCAGTGTGGAATTTATCGGACGTGAAGATTACAAGGGAATCCAGCCGTTTTATCATCCGACTCTGGTTCCTGTGGAAGACGCTGTTTTCCAGGCAGCCATGCTGACACTGATTTATACGGAACGGGTCGGCAAGGCATGGAGAATGTATGAGGTTCGCAGAAAACTGGATCACCTTACTCCGGAAATGGAACAGACCGTGGAAGACATCCGCCTGTTCCGAAAAGCAGCCACTCATTATGAATTCCGTGAGATGAAAGAAGCGGAAACAATAGTTGATGATCTTTTGAAAAAATATCCGGATGCTCCGGGATTTGTGAAATTTAAGTGCAGATTTATCATGGCACGCATGGAAGAGTCCGGGAATACTTCTGAAGCGGAAAAATTCCTGGCATCCTGCAGAAAGCTCTTTCCACAGGACGGATATTTTATGAAATATCAGGGAGATCTTTTCTGGAAAAAAGGGCTCTGGAAAGAAGCGTTATCCGGTTATGCCCGTGCAAGGGAATGCACAAACAACGGAATTGTACATCTGGAACTGGACAAGTTCTTTAAAGATAAAAAAACATCCGCAATAAAAGAATGCAGAAAACTTCTGGACGGCCATCAGAAAGACGAGGCCCTTTCCATGATGGAACTCTGGAAAAAACTGATGCCGGAAGATGAGGAAATTGACGGAGCACTTTATCTGGCAAAAGTATCTGCTGTCCGGACAAAAGCAGAACTGGAAGAACTGGTAAATGAACTTTACCTGAAAACAGGCATTTCTGATAAGATAGAAAAAGAGGCTCTTTCAGAAGAGATGCTTTACAGGGAAGCACTTACCCAGGCATGGCAGAGATTTGGATATCCGGAAGTTCTGGCAGCTTACCATACCAGACTGATTTGTACAGATGATGAAAGCGAGATGGAATATCTGGCAGAAGAAGTACGGAGCTTTCTGTTCCATAAACAGTGGCAGGGAGAAACCTATAAACTTCTCGGAGATATCCGCAGAAAACAGGGACAGACAAAAGAAGCATTTGAAAACTACTTCAAAGCCCTGGAGAATATGCAGCATCCATATCTCAAAACAGAGCTTTCCAGAATTTTTCTGGAAGATCTTTATAAGGGAAGCAGAAGAGCGGCATTTTTTGCAAAGAAAGCAGATGTCTCGGAATTTTTAAGTGTCTGGCTGGACAAATATGGAAGCCAGGAAGAGATCCAAAAGCTTCTGAAAAAGATCGTATAATTATGAAAAATCAACAGAAATGAGGCAGAGTGTATTGAACAGAGAACAGCAGAAAATACTGGAACTTCTTAAAGAAATAGATACCATATGCAGAAAAAATAAAATCACATATTTTCTATCTCCGTACTTTACCCTCTGCGCGGTAACCGGAAGACCTTTTCCGCAGAATCCCACAGCCGGGAATGTATACATGAAAACCGGCGATATGGAGCGGTTCAAAAACGCATTTGAGGAAGAACCGGAATTAAGAAGAACACTGGAATCTATGGATAATAACAAACGCTTCCCGGGATTCTTTCTCCGGTATACAGATAAGGATACGCTGTATTACACCATGGATAACTACGGAAGATATCAATATCCCGGAATGGCGGTAAAGATTGTACCGCTGCAATGTGAGTATGGCCCGAAGAAAAAATATATGTGGAACCGGATGCGGGAAGATGGCTGGAAAAAAATCCGCGGAAAAAACGGTCAGTGGAAAACTAAAAGGGATTTTGCATGTATCTGGATGGTGCGTTTCCTTTCACTCTGTGGAAGAGGCTGGCTGGCAAAAAGTATTTTCCGGGATCTGATTCATCAGCCACAGAAAAACGTTCAGACTTATGTGATTCGTTTCCAGAACCAGAATATTTATTATCCTGCATATATTTTTGAGAACCCACAGGAAGTGGAACTTGAGGGAGAACGCTTTTTTGTTCCGGGAGATACCGATAAATATCTCACCATTGCCTTTGGAAAAAATTACGCAGATAAGGCGCCGGAAAATTATCGTCCAGCACCTACAACTATATGCAGTGCACTGATTCCCTGTGAAGAATTTATGCAGCAGTACGGCGGAGAGGCAAAAAAACTTGCCGCTGAAAGAAAAAGGCGAGAGGCCCGCAGAAAATACGGAATGAACTATAAACAGTACTTTAACCAGTGCTGGACATACGCGAAGTTCTGCGGAACAAAATATACCTGTGCAAGAGCATACAGGAAGAAAACAGGATATATCCGCAACCTGTATAAGAACCAGGATTACGTTCAGCTGGAAAACATTTTTTCGGAATATACAGGAATGATGAATAAATGTCTGAAGTATGATGAAATATTTGAAGCGGATCCGGAAATACTGGATATATATATGAATTATCTGGAGAAAACAGGAAGGACACCGCTTCTTGAGAAGGTAAAAGAATATGTCTAATAAGATGAAGCTTACAGATTATGTTGTAGATTTTCTTGAAAAAAAAGGAATTCATGATTTTTTTGGATATCAGGGAACCATGATTGCACATCTGGTAGATTCCATCGAGAAGAATCCGGATGCCAGAAGTCATTCCAGTTATAACGAGCAGGGAGCTGCTTTTGCGGCCTGCGGCTATGCTCAGGCGAAGGATGCCTGCGGCTGCGCCTATGCTACAAGCGGCCCGGGAGCTGCCAATCTGCTCTCCGGTGTGGCAGATGCTTATTTTGATTCACTTCCGGTGATCTTTATTACCGGACAGCTCAATACCTACGAGTATTCCGGTATTGCAGGCCTTCGTCAGCAGGGATTTCAGGAAATTGATATGGTTTCCATGGCGAAGCCGGTAACCAAGTATGCCGTACAGGTCCGTGATCCAAAAAACATCGTCCGGGAACTGAACCTGGCATGGCAGATTGCCAACACAGGACGAAAAGGCCCGGTTCTTATTGACCTGCCCATGAATGTACAGAGAGGTGAGGTAGAAGATCCGGTTTATGATATGAAGTTTTCCGAGGAAGAGATCGAAGCAGCCGTCTATGGCAAAAATGATCCGGAAAATGGAGCTGCTTTTTACAGGGATGCCGTTGCAAAGGCGGATTCTTCTGACGCAGGGGAAGCCGCAGAATATATCCTGACGAAGATGAAAGAGGCGAAACGTCCGGTATTCATGATTGGCCACGGAGCAGATGGAGAAACGGAAAAAATGCTCACAGATCTCGCACGGGCCCATCACATTCCTGTGATCACAAGCGTACTTGCCCGGTCCGCTCTGGGCTTTCGGGATCCGCTGAATTTCGGATGCATCGGCGGTGCCTATGGACATCGTTATGCAAATATGATTGCCAACGCAAAAAGCGACCTTCTGCTTTGTTTTGGAATTTCTCTCTGTACCCGTCAGATCGGAACGAAAGTTCATGAATTTGCCAAAGGAGCGGAGATTATCCGGGTGGATATTGACCCTTATAACCTTCAGAGAGAAATCCATGAGGGAAGAAAAGGGGAGAAATGTTTTTGCGTCAGTGCAGAGGATGTGGTGCGTAAACTGACAAAGCAGCAGGTACAAATCGGTTCTTATGAAGAATGGCTTGCCATCTGTCAGAAAATCCGAAAAGAGCTGGAGCAGGTGGACGATGAGACACCGCAGCGCTATCCGAACCGTATGATCGCATACTTAAGTGATCAGCTATCCGATACAGGAGCTGTTGCTGTGGATGTGGGACAGCATATGGTCTGGAGCTACCAGTCTTTCCACAACCAGCAGGGCCAGAAGACACTTTTTTCCGGCGGACATGGCGCCATGGGATATGCACTTCCGGCAGCGATCGGCGCTTATTATGCTACAGGGAAACCGGTGGCATGTATCTGCGGAGACGGGGCCTTCCAGATGAATATTCAGGAACTGCAGTGGGTGAAACGTGAGAATATCCCGGTAAAAATGATCGTAATGAACAATGAGGCGCTGGGAATGATCCGCCATCTCCAGAGAGATTATTTTGACTGTGTGTATGCGGACACTTCTGATGGCAGCGGATTTTCATCCTGTGATTTTTCCGATGTGGCACAGGCTTATGGAATTTCCTCAAAGCGCATCCAGGGAGAAGATGTGGAAAAATATGCAGGTGAGTTTCTGGAACAGGATGGACCGGAGCTTCTGGAGATCATGTTGGAAAACGGCACCTACGCATACCCGAAGACCTGTCTGGGTGAGCCGATCCATAATCAGCAGCCTTATATACCGAAACCGATATTTGATGAACTGATGGAGTTATAAAATGGGAAAAATAACTGTAATCACAGGCGGAACTTCCGGAATCGGAAGGGGGATCGCCGAAAAGATCCTGGCAGAGTCAGCGAAAGAAGACAGGATCTTCGTAACATACGGACATGATGAGAAGAAGGCGGCCGCTTTTCTGGAGAGCCTTCCTGAGGAAAAAAGATCTCAGGTGATCCTGATGAAGGCAGATATGTCTTCCTATGATGAGATGATGGTTTTTGTGGAAGCGCTGAAGAAACAGGCTGACCATATTGACTGGCTGGTAAGCAACGCCGGGATCAGCACCTATGCAAAATATGAGGATTACAGCTTCGAGGAGTGGACACGGATCGTAAACACCAATCTTTCCGTGCCGGTATTTATGGTCAAAGAGCTGAGACCCCTGATGGTGGAGGGCGGCAGCGTGCTCTTTACCGGTTCCTATGCAGGGCAGCAGGCATATTCTTCCTCCCTTGTATACGGAGTCACCAAGGCAGCCATTCATTTTCTGACCAAATCCCTGGTAAAAGAATTTGAGCCAAAAGGCATTACCGTCAATGCTATTGCACCGGGATTTATCGAAACCCCATGGCACAGCGCCCGCACTCAGGAGAGTTACGACCGCATCAACAGAAAGATCGCTCTTCACAGGTTTGGAACTGTGGAGGAAGTGGCGGATATGGCTTATGCGGTGCTTTCCAATGGATATATGAATGGTAGCGTTGTAGATATTCATGGAGGTTACGATTACTTCTGAGAAAACTGTTAAGAAAATATTAAAAAGGCTTGACTTGCACCAGTGCTCTGTGATAAAATTGACGAGCGACATGGAAGTTAGGTCTTTTTTTTATGCCCGAAAATGACGACGGATATACGTTCCGGGCGGCGTAAAAAGGCCGTGCAAATGAAAACACTGGAGGTGGAAGTTGTGCGCGTTAAGATTACATTAGCATGCACCGAGTGCAAGCAGCGTAACTACAATATGACGAAGGAGAAAAAGAACCATCCTGAGAGAATGGAGACCAAGAAATATTGTAAGTTCTGTCATACACACACTCTGCACAAGGAAACAAAGTAATCACAGAGATTTGTGAGGTTATGCTATGGAAAAACAGAAATCTGCGGATAAGCCGCAGAAGAAAAGTTGGTTTCAGGGACTTCAGTCAGAATTTGAGAAGATTGTCTGGACAGACCGTCCCACACTGGCAAAGCAGACTGTTGTGGTCGTGATCATCACGATCATCCTGGCAGTGGTTATCAGTGTAATGGATTCCGGAATTCTGGAATGCATTAATTTCTTAATGAAGTAAGGACAAGGTGATTATATGTCAGAAGCAGCAAAATGGTACGTTGTCCATACCTATTCCGGGTATGAGAACAAGGTAAAAGCCAACATTGAAAAGACGATCGAGAACAGACACCTGGAAGACCAGATCCTGGAGGTACGTGTTCCGCTGCAGGATGTAGTGGAGATGAAGAACGGAACCTCAAGACAGGTTCAGAAAAAGATGTTTCCAGGCTATGTGCTTCTCAATATGGTGATGAATGACGATACCTGGTATGTTGTCCGTAACACCAGAGGTGTTACAGGATTCGTAGGACCGGGATCGAAGCCTGTGCCTCTTACAGAAGAGGAAATGATGCCGCTTGGTATCCAGAAACCGGATATCGAAGTGGACTTCGCAGAGGGCGACATGGTAGTCGTTACTGGTGGTGCATGGAAAGATACTGCAGGTGTGATCACAGGTATCAACATGCAGAAACAGACAGTAACGATCAATGTTGAGCTTTTCGGTCGTGAAACACCGGTAGAGATAAGTTTCACAGAAATCAAAAAAGCTGAGTAATTAAAAAACAAGGTAACAGCAAGTGGGAGGGACACACCCCCGCCAATACCACATAGGAGGTGCCGAAAATGGCAAAGAAAGTAACAGGATATATCAAATTACAGATTCCGGCTGGTAAAGCAACTCCAGCACCACCTGTAGGTCCGGCTCTTGGACAGCACGGTGTAAACATCGTACAGTTTACTAAGGAGTTCAACGCAAGAACAGCTGATCAGGGAGATCTTATCATCCCGGTTGTCATCACTGTTTACGCTGACAGAAGTTTCAGCTTCATAACCAAGACTCCGCCGGCAGCAGTTCTTCTTAAGAAAGCTGCAAACATCAAATCTGGTTCCGGTACACCGAACAAGACTAAAGTAGCTAAAGTTACTAAGGCACAGGTTCAGGAGATCGCTGAGCTGAAGATGAAAGACCTCAATGCAGCATCCATCGAGGCTGCTATGAGCATGATCGCCGGTACAGCAAGAAGTATGGGAATCGAAGTCGTAGACTAATAAATACCGAAGCTTAAGTTCGGGGTTCCCGTAGAAAAAGTGAAATTTTCAAGTGGGAGGGCTTTTCCCCGCAAATACCACAGGAGGTTATAGAAATGAAACGAGGAAAGAAATATGTGGAAGCTGCGAAAGCAGTAGACCGCGCAACATTATATGATGCACCAGAGGCTATCAGCCTTGTTAAAAAAGCAGCTGTAGCTAAGTTCGACGAGACCATCGAAGTTCACATCCGTACAGGCTGCGATGGACGTCACGCAGATCAGCAGATCCGTGGAGCAGTTGTTCTGCCACACGGAACAGGTAAAAAAGTTCGTGTACTTGTATTTGCTAAAGATGCTAAGGCAGAAGAGGCAAAGGCAGCAGGAGCAGACTTCGTAGGAGCTGAGGACCTCATTCCGAAGATCCAGAACGAGGGATGGCTTGACTTTGACGTTGTAGTTGCAACACCGGATATGATGGGCGTTGTAGGTCGTCTTGGTCGTGTACTTGGACCGAAAGGTTTAATGCCAAACCCGAAAGCTGGTACTGTAACAATGGACGTAACAAAAGCTGTTAACGACATTAAAGCAGGTAAGATCGAGTATCGTCTTGACAAATCCAACATCATCCATGTTCCGATCGGAAAGGCTTCCTTTACCGAGGAGCAGTTAAGCGACAACTTCCAGACGCTTATGGGAGCTATCACAAAGGCTAGACCTAGCACACTGAAAGGTCAGTATCTGAAGAGCGTTACAATCGCTCCGACAATGGGACCTGGTGTTAAGCTTAACCCGATTAAATTAGCTCAGTAATAAATTTTAAATACCCTGTACAGAGGAGGCTCTGCACAGGGTATTTTTTTGTGTGACAGTAAAAATAAACCCCCTGCTATGCAGGGGGAGGGAAGATCTTTAGATATAAGTAATCTCCTGTGT
>NZ_WQQE01000130.1:0-5395 GCF_018785655.1 Blautia sp. MCC269
GTGAAAAGCCTAGTTTTTAAGCTACTCACCCTTTCTTATCATAGAAGAATCCTATTTACAGAGATTTTTTCATAGTCTCGTTAATTCATTTAAAATTCTGGAAAAATTGGTCATCATAACCTGTATTCCCTGTTCCATAAGCCTATTTGCGACACAACCGGCAAAGAAACTCTTCCCAGTTCCTACCGGTCCCATCAGCACATATCCAATATTGCGCTGCTGCATATCTTTCCAGTTCTCCACATACTGCCTTGCAATATCCAGCTTCGGTGTGCTGCCATTATCATTTTCAAACCGCCACTCCCGAAACCTTGGTTCTGTCAGCCCTACAGATTTCAGATTGCTCACCTTAATTGCAAAATCCTGTTTGCGTTCCTCCTCTTTCTGAGCTTCCAGCTTCTCTCTGTCACATCGACACAGACAAGGCAGGATTCTTTCATGGCCGAGTACCTTATATCTGTTTTCTTTGCGTTCCCCACAGATACCACACCAGCACAACCCTTCTGCATCCAGATAATCTGTATTCTGCAGGTTCTGGTTTTCCTTCACTTTCTGTGCTGTCTGCTCAATGATATGCTCAACCATTAGAACCCCTTTCCTTCCGGCAGATCATAGTTCTTACCTGGAATATTCTTTTGTTCCTTTACCGCCCAGCTACAGATCGTAGCATAATGGTTCCGGTATTTTTTCCCTGTGGAAGCCATATAAGAAGATAGCCGTTCAATCCAGTTCTGCCAGTCATATGGGAACCTGTGCTTCAATTCTTTCAGTTCCCGGTCAGCCAGAATTACATTATGAAAACTACCACAACTATACACAGATTCAGATTTCCTTATAAAAAAAGAATCAGTATTACTCTCTTCATTCTTATTTCTATCAGTATTACTTGCGTCTGACTGGCAGACTTCCGAAACTCCGGCTGACAGACTTCCAGATATCTGGCTCTCAGACTTCCGGATATCTGATATGTCAGACTTCCAGACATCTGGCTCCCGGACTTCCGGCTCTCCCCTTGTCCGATTCACAGAAGCAAAATTCTTTACATAAATCAGATTGGGTTTGTTCAGTCCCACACGTTTCCGCTCAATCAGACCAATCCCATTTTCTTTTGTATCCAGCTCATCCAAAAGCTGATAAATACGGTATCTTGTCCATTTGAGGACTGACATCATTTCTTCAATGGTGTATTGGATATATACATTCCCATTCTGATCTATCCAGCCATTCTTCCTGGATAATCCTACCCGGTCAAGCATCAAGCCGTATAATATCTTTGCTTCTGATGAAAGACCGGCAAACCGTTCATCTGAAAAAAGAATCTTCGGAATCCGGAAGAATGTAAACTGCTCAGATTCATGCTCCTGAAAGTATGAAAACTCCATTGCATTTCTACTCCTGTTCTTTCTGCTCCGCAGTCATATCCAACATATTTTGTGTAAATCCAATCACGGCGGAAAGGTAAGATTTTCTTGCTTCACCAAGACAACATTCCACATCTTCAAGATATTTTTCTGGAAATTCAAAAAGAAGCTCAAATCCGATCAGTGTAGCCTGCAGCTGTTTATATTTTCCTGCTGTCCAGAGGTTATCCAGAAATTTAATCAGTTTCTTTGAATCTTCTTTCGGATTATTGAAAACTGCTCGCAAAAATACTGCCAGCTCTTCTGCTGCTTCACAGGCATCATCATAGATGGCGTCTTCATCAATCTGTCCATCCTCATCAATATAGCCCCTCTGCTGCATATCAACGATCTTTCGCTTCTTAGGGCTGAGACTGTAATACGCCTCATCTTTATAACTGTCAAAATATTCTTTGGTTCTTTCTGACATCAATGGCTCTGCTGTAACATGACCTCCCAGATTAAGATCTTCCAGTATTTCTTCTATAGCCGTTTGGAAATTATTCCTGTCTTCTTTATTCATTTTCGCCATGTATTTAGGTGAAATTCCTGTAAAACATCTTGCATAGCCACACCCTGATGCTCTGCAAAAATTCTCTCCATTGCTTTCTTTCATTTTCTTCATTATGTCTTCCTCCATCTGTTTTTCATTGTCAGTGATATCCTTCACATAGAACTGGCAGAGCTTCCCTGGATAAGGTACTGCCACTTCTACCATTTGATCATGTTCTTCCAGTTCTGCAAGTGCCTGGTCAATCCGATATCTGGATATATTCAGATATTTCTTTATTTCCTGTTTTGGATAAATCACATAAGTGTCTCCATACTCATCTACCCACTCATTTCTGATGGCCATTTCCTTTCTGTCCAACAGCAGTGCATAGATAAGTTTTGCATCCATAGACAAATCCTCGTACTGCTTATCATAGAAAAGCACTTTCGGAACATTCAAACACTCTACCGGCATAAATTCTGAATTATTATTCACGATTTTCCTCCTCTTTCATAAGTTTTTTTAAGTTGATCAGATCATCCATTTCACTCAACCGCCCGATCAGCATTTTCAGATACGCAACAAAATAAGTGCTGTACATTCGCTGTGCTTCTTCCTGCAAAGATGCTGCATAGAATGTTTCCAGTTTCTCATGCGGTCTGCTGTTTCTGTAAAGCTGCTGAACATACAGGTGAATGTGCATATAATGCTGCTTCATGGATAATTCCTTCAGATATAAGGAAATTGTCTGAAGTTCTGACATATCCAGATTTTTCTCCAGCATTGCAGCCAGGAAAAAAACAGCCTCTTTCATGGCTGCCTTTTGGATTTCATATTCATCTGCTTTTTCATTTTCTGTCAGGATTCCTTTTTCCTGCATCAGTTCTTTATCTACCTGATTCATTTTGCCCTCCTTATCGAAACGGTAATTCTTCTCCATATCCATCCGGGATATGCTGAAACCCATCTGCATCTGCTTCTGGAAGAAGTAACTGCGGACAGCGGGTACTGTAGTGAAAAAAATCTGCTTTATTTAAAACGGAATGAAATATCCAGTTATATAAAACTGCAGGATCATGAAAAGCGAAAAACACGCGCTTATTCAGAAGATATCAGTAAATATTACAACATGAGGACAGGGATCTTTGAAGATGAACAGTTCTATATCTGCCATGACGGACGTGAACTGCGGCATCTCAGGACAGAGAGCAAAGAGCAGGATGGATATACACAGACCTTTGAGGTATATGGTTGTGCAGACTGCAGCGGATGTGAACATAAAGCGCGCTGTCTGTATAAGTATGATGCGGAGAAAGATGCCGAAAAGAACAAAGTCATGAAGATCAATGAACAATGGGAGGAACTGAAAGAAAGATCGCATGCCAATATCCAGAGTGAACGCGGGATCCTGAAACGCCAGACACATTCCATTCAGACGGAAGGACATTTTGGAGATATAAAGGAAAATGAGAACTTCCGGCGTTTTAATTACCGTTCGGCAGATAAGGTATATAAAGAATTCATGCTGTATGCTATTGGAAGAAATATAAATAAATATCATCGTTTTTTATACGAAAAACTGAGAAAATTTGAAGGAAAAACTGCCTAGAAAAAAATGCGGCTGAAAAAATCCAAACAAGGATTTTTTGCGGCCAAAAACAGAAAGTATTTATCAAAATAAAAATATCCTGAACAAGTTGCAGAGCCAGAAAGCTCTGTAACTGTCAGGATATTTTTGTTTGGTGCTGTCAGCTCTAAAAAACGTTATTTACCGACAGCTCCCTGTTTTGTTTTAATGATATTTATGCATCCGTACATAATAGCTGATGCATAAGATCACAGTGGCTCCGCTCCATGCTGCAATCTCTGCAAAGAAAATACCGTCCTGTCCGATAAAATGAGGAAGGATCAGTGCAGCACTGATACGCATGACAAATTCAGCCATACCACTTACCATAGGCATTAAGGTATCTCCCAGCCCCTGAAGTGCAGATCTGTACACGTACAGAAAGTACAAAACCCAGAGCATGGCAGCCATAATAGAAAGGTATTTAAAAGCAATTGCCAATACCTGCTGTGTCTGCTGCGGTTCACCTGAGATGAAAAGTGAGAGAATATTTTTTCCAAATAAAAACATGGCAGCAGAAATGATCAGTGAGGTAAGCAGGGAAAGCAGCATACTGCTGCGGACGCCTTTTCTGATCCTGTCAATCTTTCCGGCTCCCAGATTCTGACCCACATAGGTAACGATGGCATATCCATAGGAAATAGCAGCCATTTCCAGCAGACCATAAAGCTTGTTTGTAGCTGTAAATCCTGCTACAAAAAGGAAACCGTAGCCATTGATCACATACTGGACTACCAGACCGCCCACACCGATGATGATATTCTGAAATACAACAGGAATACCAAGCTTCATCAGGCGGGCATTCATGCCGGAGGCAGGCATAAAATCTGCTCTGGTCAGATGAACGATATCAATTCTGCGTAAAATCAGGAAACAGTAAACAGCGGAGAAGCTCTGTGCAATCACAGTTGCGATTGCTGCTCCTGCCACACCCCATCCGAAGCCTGCCACAAAAAGGATGTCCAGTGAGACATTCAGCACAGATGCGATGATCATTGCGGTCAGCGGTGTTTTACTGTTTCCCATAGCCCTTAGAGCAGAGGCAAACATATTATAGGCTGCTGTGGCGGGGATTCCACAGAAAATGATGCGCAGATATAACAGAGACATTCCGATAATATTGGAAGGTGTATGCAGCCCTGTTAATACCAGCGAAGCAAATGACTGGCTGAGAATCAATACTCCGGCTGCGATGAATGCGGTCAGCCGGTAACTGTGAGCCAGAGATTTACGCAGATTTTCGAAATCCTTTGCCCCATAATACTGGGAGAGTTGAATAGAAAATCCCTGAGTGAGTCCTGTGGATATTCCTGTGACAACCCACATCAGAAAGTCAACAGCACCCAGTGCGGCAAGAGCCTCCACACCTGCAACCTGACCAACAACCATGGTATCCACCATTGTATAAAGCTGCTGACAGATATTTCCCAGCATCAGGGGAATTGCAAAAAGAATGATCAACCGTCCCGGTGAACCGGAGGTCATATCCTGAATCTTGGTTTTCATTAGTATAAAAGTTCCTTTCCGGAGCATATTTGAAAAAGTTTAGAAATGATTATTCGAATATGCCCTGATATTTACATTGATAATTTTACATCATTAACGTGAAAAATGAAATATAATATATCATCAGAATGATATAAATTTATCAATACCTGCTATAAGCAGCATGTTGTTGAAATTATTATGCATAGCGCCTGAGAGGAGTTTTTGATTGCTATTTTTTAAAATACAGATATATAATAGAAGGCAAGTCTTTACGGAAGGAGACAAGAATTATGCTGAAAAGATTCACTAAAAAATGCCTGCCTGGAACTTTTATAGATAGTAAAGTTCCAAACAGACATTGCTGTTTGACCATTAGCTGTAGCTAAT
>NZ_WQQE01000024.1:0-51807 GCF_018785655.1 Blautia sp. MCC269
GAATCGTATGTGTTTCACTGTTTAGTTATCAAGGTTTTTCGTTCTGTCTCTCAGACAGCTCGTTTATTTTATCTCATCTCAAATCATTTGTCAAGTGCTTTTTTCAACTTTTTTCAAATTCTTTTTTGATGAATCTCTGTCTTGCTGACAGCTTGTTTACTTTATCATGTTTGCAAGCGTTTGTCAACAAGTTTTTTCATTTTTTTGAAAAGTTTATTTTTTTCAAAAAAATAACGGAGAAGGAGGGATTTGAACCCTCGCGCCGCGTTAGCGACCTATACCCTTAGCAGGGGCACCTCTTCGGCCTCTTGAGTACTTCTCCAGACTCCGAACTCATAATTTCTTATTAAATTGGAGTGCATTTCTTCTGTCTTTTCATCCGAAACGCAGGTTTAATTATAGCGGAAGGCGATATGCTTTGTCAACACCTTTTTTTATTTTTTTACATTAATTTTATTGTATTGCGATAGATGGGGAATAACAAAGGATGTATACTGTTGTTTATTGCCTTATTGCATAGGGCTACGCGGGTCGCATTTTCAATGCGGGAGATGCAGGGGGAAGGCCATCTCAGAGTTCCGTAAGCCCGAAGGCCCTCCCCCTGCCCCCCCCACCCTCTTGGGCACGGAAACCAGTGTTACATCTTCGATGTGTAACACAGTTGACTCTTGTCTGTATTCTTCGGTATTCAGGATGTAGCTCTTTGCCGATCCAATCTTCTGTATGCTACGATATTCAAAATGGTTCTCTTTGCCGATCTAGTTTTCTATATGCCACTCTATTTCAAAATACTTCCCTTCACCAATTTAATCCATATACACTATAAGAAACTCCACACAACCAGGACAGGGCGCCACAGCGCCCGCCTCCGTCCCTCTGCAGGCTTGTTTTCTCCTTTCCGGCCTGAATGCACAGCCAAGGCTCAGGATACTGGCTGGCTCTGCTTCTACAGGAGGGGTGCGCTTCTTAGATGGCGGGAATCTGCGTTGTTTTTCAAAAGTTCGCTGTTTGAGCGAAGCGAGTTCGGACTTTTGGAAAACGGTTTTAGCAGATTTTCGGCATCTTAGAAGCCAGCCCCCGACGAAGCCGCAGACCGGACAGTATCCTGAGCCTCGGCGTCCCGTCAGCCACCAAACCGTCCAATCACCAACAACCTCCCGCAGAAGCCCACCCTCCCAGCCATCCAGCGCAGCGCTGATGGCTCAACAACCTTCAAATTCAACAAAAAAAGAGACTGCACACCCATGCAGCCTCTTAATGTTATTGATACAGTTTTTCGTTAGATCATCCAGAAATTATCCGTGCAGACAATCTTCCTATAAGTCTCAAACTTAAACCACTTATTATGAAACTCCGACTTATTATCAGCCCCCTTAAACTCCTCCAGGAACTGCTGATAATCATCATTACTGCGGATCTCCAGCGCAAAACCTCTCTCATCTACAACAGGAAGTCCCATAAAGGCATACTTATCCAGCGGAATAATATCCAGCACCTTCTTATCACGAATAAGAACAGCTGCATTGTCCTCCAGGGATACAATATCAAAATAACCCGGATACTCGAAGCTATCACCTTCTGTAGGTACAGCATCCCCTACATGATAAGTCTTAACCTCTTTATCCGCCTTAGAAAGCAGCGCATTCTCAAGGTTAAAATAAAACTCCTCAAAAACATAACCGCCAACCTTCACATCATCCTTCTGGAAATAAGGCTTCTCACCCTCAGTATCAACAGACTCCACAACACCACACGCAGAAGTCATATGACTCACACGATCGATCAGGATCAGCTCACCAAGAGTCTTATTCTTCTTAAACTCATCCAGCACAACCTTATCAGAAAGACCGATCTTGCACAGAGCGATCTCATTCTTCTCAATAGTATCTGCATGCAGATGCTCTCCGGTATTTACATCCGTCTTAAACTCAATACTCTTAACCACACCTGCAATCTTCTTGGTACCAACCTTCACAAGATACTCCTTGCCCACTTCAAGCCTGGAATCATCCATCCAGAGAAGCGTAGCCTCAAAACCTTTAGCCACCGGAATCTCATTATTATTGGTAAGAACACAGCCACGGCTGACATCCACCTCTTTATCCAGCTGAATGGTAACAGCCTGGCCTGCAACAGCCTCCTCACGGTTATCACTGCCCACCAGGATCGTCTTAACAGCCGCTGTCTCGTTGCTGGGGAGCGTAGTGATGGTATCGCCTACATGAACCCGGCCACTCTCGATCTGGCCCTGGAAACCACGGAATTCATGGTTTGGACGGGAAACTCGCTGGACAGGAAGATAAAACTCGCTGACATTCTCAGCCTCGGAAACATCTACAGTCTCAAGATGATCCAGAAGAGCTTTGCCCGTATACCACGACATATTCGGAGACTTCTTGGTTACGTTATCACCCTCTGTAGCACTGACAGGAATAATCACAACATCCTGAAGACCCAGAGTCTTTGAAAGCTCATTAATATCCTTCACGATCTCGTTAAAACGGCTCTCACTGTAATCAACAAGATCCATCTTATTAACAGCAAATACGAAATGATGGATACCCATCAGAGCGCAGATACGCGCATGACGTCTTGTCTGCACCAGAACACCCTGTTTTGCATCCACAAGAATAATGGAAAGCTGGGCAAAAGAAGCACCAACTGCCATGTTTCTTGTATACTCTTCATGACCAGGAGTATCCGCAACAATAAAACTTCTCTTATCCGTTGTAAAATAACGGTAAGCAACATCAATGGTGATACCCTGCTCACGCTCAGCCATCAGACCATCCAGAAGAAGAGAATAATCAATGGCACCACCTCTGGAACCTACCTTGCTGTCCAGAAGAAGGGCTTTTTCCTGGTCTGCATATAAAAGCTTGGAATCATAAAGAATATGGCCGATCAGTGTAGACTTTCCATCATCCACACTTCCGCAAGTGATAAATTTCAGTAATCCGCTCATCCTAGAAGTACCCCTCTCTCTTTCTTTTTTCCATGCTGGCAGCTCCGCCGTCAGAATCGATAACACGTGTAGTTCTCTCAGATTCCACAGAGCTTAAAGTCTCGTCAATGATCTCGTCCAGTGTCTCCGCGTCAGACTCGATACCACCTGTCAGAGGATAGCATCCAAGAGTACGGAAACGGACCTTTTTCATCTGCGGCTCCTCACCCGGGTTCAGACGCATTCTGTCGTCATCCACCATAATGATGTTGCCGTCTCTGTATACAACCGGACGCTCTTTTGCAAAATACAGCGGAACGATCGGGATATTTTCTCTCTTAATGTACTGCCAGATATCAGTCTCAGTCCAGTTGGAGATTGGGAAAACACGGATGCTTTCACCTTTGTTGATCTCAGTATTGTAAAGCTTCCACATCTCCGGACGCTGGTTCTTCGGATCCCAGGCCTGCTCTGCGTTACGGAAGGAGAAAATACGCTCTTTTGCACGGCTTTTCTCCTCATCACGACGGCCGCCGCCAAATGCAGCTGTGAAACCATATTTCTTAAGAGCCTGTTTCAGGGCCTGTGTTTTCATGATATCTGTATATGCGGAACCGCTGTCAAAAGGATTGATTCCCTGTTTCACACCGTCCTGGTTAATGTACTCAAGCATTTCGATCCCGAGATCTTTTGCAGTCTTGTCACGGAACTCGATCATCTCTTTAAATTTCCAGGTTGTATTTACATGAAGAAACGGGAATGGCGGTTTCTCCGGGTAAAAAGCTTTCATCGCAAGATGAAGCATTACAGAACTGTCTTTTCCTATAGAATAAAGCATTACCGGCTTTTCGCACTCTGCTGCAACTTCACGGATGATGTAAATTGCCTCTGCTTCCAGCTCATCCAAATGTGATAATCCACTCATATCTGATCTCATCCTCCTGTTTTGGCCGCCAGAACCGGCAGCACCTGTCTTCTAGTATTTATTCGAATTTCGTCGGTCCACATCAATCACGGATGTGGAACCGTCTGTTTTTGTAATGATCCAGTGAAGGATATCACCTTCGCTTTTTACATTCATGATACTTCCGTTACCACCGATATCCGCACCAAGGAAAAAGTCAATGGCGCCGGCTTTACATTCCTTTACACAGGAAACACAGCCCCAGCAGTTTTTCGGATATTTCATCACGGCTTTTTTGTCTTCCATGACAATCAGGGTTCCCGGACATACTTCACTGCACTTTCTGCAGCCAACACATTTTTTCTGATCAATTCGTATGCTCATATGTGTCCTCCTTTACAATGTCACGGAAAATGATCTTGATCTCGCCGTTTTCCAGTTTCGAATTTACATATTTATAAAATTTCTCATCGGTTTCCGGATGATCCAGATTTTCGTTGAAAGAATGCCATCTGGTCTCTTTTCGGTTTTTCAGATGAGCGATCAGTGAACGGCACACAATGAGACGCTCACGAAGTTCGTATGCAAACATCAGCTCATGCATATCTGCTGCCGCTGTTTTTTCGGCAAGGGCCTGAAGCTTGAGGATTTTTTCATCTGCAAGGTCAAGCTGTTTCTCATTGAACTGATAATTGGAAGCAATTCCTCCCGCATACTCGTCCATGACTTTCTGCATGGCTTCCTCAAGCTCCTCAACGGAAAATGCCGGTGCATCTTCATTACGGAACTTTTCGTACTGAGAAAGGATTTTTTCTTCCTGAACTTTGATCTCCGCTTCTGTGGTAATATCCGCTTCTTTCAGAGATCCTGCGGAAAACTGTTTCACCATATCCAGTGCTGCAAGTTTTCCTTCTGCAAGTGCCCCTGTTACATATTTCTGGGGACATCCGCCTGCAACATCACCTGCTGCATAAAGACCTTTCACAGTAGTCTCACGGCCTGTGTTTACCCAGTAGCCGCTGGCTGTATGGCCGCCTACGATATAGGGCTCTGTTCCCTGGATCTCCACATCCTGCTCACTTGGGTTTTTTCCACTTTCGATCCATTTCAGAGTCTGGCTTGGTGCCATGTTCAGATAAGCTTTCAGAAGATCTTCATCCTGCTCTTTCGTGATCCCTGTAGTCTTCAGGTAACACGGGCCATGGCCAAGCTGATTTTCCCGGACTGTTCCGTAAACTCGCTCGCTTGTGGTCAGACCGTATTTTGTCTCGTAGATCTCTCCTGCCGCATTGATCTGTTTTGCGCCGACACCCTGTGCGATGGTTCCTGTAGGAGCGATGGTGTCCTTGCAGCGAAGAGCAATAAAACGCATCTCAAAAGATGTCATCTCCGCGCCTGCCAGGATTCCCATTGCGTATCCGGCACCTGTGTTAAATGGCGGATACCACATCTTATGTCTGGAAAATCCAGGATTGTTCGGTTTATAAAGTCCAGCCGCTCCGCCGGTTGCAACAAGAACTGCTTTTGCCCGGATAACGTAAGCGGTTTCTTCCATAATAGAAAAACCAACGGCTCCGTAAACCTGACCGTCTTTTACAAGAAGGTCTGTGATATTTACATAATTCAGAACATCTACATTCTCAGCTTCATGAACTGCATCCGCAAGAAGTGGTTTGAAATTCTCGCCGTTGATCTTGATGTTACGGTTTCCTCTGGCTACATAATCGCCATTTTCATCCTTCAGGATCACAAGTCCAAGTTTTTCCATTTTTGCGGTAACTTCGTTGAAGTTCTCCGCTGCTGTAAGAAGAAGGTCCTGTCTTACGATCCCGGCGGCATCTTTTGTGGCGTAATCTACATAGTCCTGAGGCTTGCGGCCTTTTACAATGTAGGCATTGATGGCGTTGACACCAGCTGCCAGACAGCCGCTTCGCTTGATATTTGCTTTTTCTGCGATCAGTACCCTGCCGGCTTTCTGTTCTGAGAGAACCAGCGCCGCATAGCAGCCTGCGGTACCTCCGCCTATGATCAGCACATCCGTTGTAATTTCTTTTGTGTTTAATCTGTTTTTCATACTCATCACTCTGTTATCTGAATCTCATGTACAGTTACATTTTTTTCTTTGTCTACGCCGAAGGCCTTCAGCACCGGGTTTTCTGCATCCATAAGGGAGAGGATCAGATATTCGATGTTCGGGTCAAAAGCAAGTCGTTTGTCTTCTTCGGAAGGCCTTGACGGAGACTCCGGATGAGAATGAAAGTTTCCGATCATCTGATATCCGTTCTGACGGATATCTTTGATCGCGCTCAGCTGTTCTTTCGGGTCCATGGAAAAGTGCTCGTTACTCTCGTCGATATTTGTCAGTAAATACACCTTCTCGATGGTTTTTACATCGCCCTCAATGGTCCCGCCCAGAAGGCCGCAGGACTCATTGGGAAGTCCCTTTCTGCAATGGTCTAATATTTTTTCGTAATCTTCTTTTTTTAATTTCAGCATTATCTTCGCAGCCTCCAATGGGTTTCTATACTTATTTATACTGCCTGCACCAGCAGACACTTTTGACTTCTATATGATCAGTGTTTCAGCTCGCACACAGCCTGCTCGTAATCGATCAGCTCTGTAATCGTCGGATCATCGCCGCATACCGGGCAGTGATGGTTCTTCGGAAGTTTTACGGTACGGAATGTCATCTTCAGCGCATCGTAGGTAAGAAGTCTTCCTGTAAGAAGGTCACCCTGTCCGATGATGTACTTGATGGCTTCCATTGCCTGAAGGCTTCCGATCACGCCGCCCATGGCTCCGATAACACCAGCCTGCTTACAGGTCGGTACGGCATCCTTTGGTGGCGGGCTCTGGAATGCACATCTGTAGCATGGTCCCTGTCCCGGAACGTAAGTCATCAGCTGTCCCTGGAAACGGATGATACCTGCATGTGAAAACGGTTTCTCAGCCATTACACAGGCATCGTTGATAAGGAATTTTGCAGGGAAGTTGTCCGTTCCATCCAGAATGAAATCGTAATCTTTGATCAGATCCATAATGTTGCTGGAATCTACAAATGTATGATATGTATTTACGGTAACGTCCGGGTTGATGGCTTTCATAGTCTCAGCCGCAGACTCTACTTTCAGTTTGCCAACATCTGCAGTTGTGTGGATGACCTGTCTCTGAAGATTGGAAAGATCTACCTCATCTGCATCTACGATTCCGATTGTTCCCACACCTGCTGCTGCAAGGTAAAGGGCTGCCGGTGCTCCAAGTCCGCCGGCTCCGATGATAAGAACCTTTGCATTCAGAAGCTTTTTCTGGCCTTTTACTCCCACCTCTTTCAGGATGATGTGGCGAGAGTAACGCTCAAGCTGCTCATTTGTAAAAGCCATTATCTTGCGCCTCCTCCCATGTAGTACAGGAACTCAACAACATCACCGTCTTTTACAACTGTGTTCGGAACGTCTTCTTTGCTGATGAATTCATCGTTGATGGTTACGGTTACATACTCAGGACTTTCGATATCCTCTTTCTCAATAAGCTCTGTAAGTTTCAGTCCGTCTTCGTATTCTTTTTTATTTCCTGCAACTGTGATTGTCATTTCTCTGTTCTCCTATTATTCAACTTTTCTTACGATCAGTGTATAAGTTCCATCTTCATTATCTTCAAGTTTCAGGATCTGATGTCCTTCTTCTTTTACGCTTCTCGGTACATTCTGTACTGGCTCGCCATCGTTCATTTTGATCGCCAGGATCTGTCCGTCGTCCAGCTCCTCAAGTGCTACTTTTGCTTTTACAAAAGTTACCGGGCAAACTACATCGGTAATATCTACTGTATCATCAATTTTAATATCAGCCATTGTATGCTCCTTTCAAAACTTCCTGAAGTTTTTCAGCGCCTACCCGGTCGATGGTAAATTTAAAACGCTCTCCCGGATTTGCATAGTCATCAAAGAACTGGATCGCTGCATCGGTCACTCTGAAAAGCTGTTCTTCAGAGGTGATCAGCGGAAGGAATTCCTGTCCCTTGCTGATGTGATTTCCAAACGTTCCGCCAAAGGAAACGATAAATGCTTCGTTTTCATACCATGCATCTACAGGACAGGATTTTGCACATCTGCCGCAGTAGTTACATTTCTCTGTGTCGATCACCAGCTTGTCATCTTTAAAGGAGATGGCGTTTTCTCTACAGGCTTTTTCACAGACTCCACAGTGGATACATGTATCTTCTTTCCAGCTGACCTGTGCTGCTCCTTTGATTCCTACATCGTTCTCCTCTGCTTTCAGACAGTTGTTCTGACATCCGGTAACACCGAATTTGAATTTATGAGGAAGCTCTCTTCCAAAATATCTCTCATTTAATTTCACCGCAATGTCATAGCTGTTGATGTTTCCGCTTGGACAGACTGCATTACCCTGGCAGGCTGTAACTGTACGGACTCTCGGTCCGCAGACACCAGGTTTGCATCCGCCTTTCGCAAGATCATCTTTTACATCATCAATATCATCTAATTTAATGAACGGGATCTCAACTCCCTGTCTGGAAGTAAGATGTACATATCCGTCACCGTATTTCTCAGCTACTTCTGCGATTTTCTTAAGGTTTTCTGCTGTAAGCGTACCGCCTACACAGGCAAGACGAAGAGAAAAATTATTTTTCTGCTTCTGTCTCATGAAACCACCTTTTTTTAATGTAGCGTAATCTACTTTTGCCATAGCGAACTCTCCATTTCTCTGCTGGTGCAGCTATCGATTTTATCTGTTACTCTCTATCGCTTGTTTGAAATCTTCTTTTAAATCTTCAATGTCTTCAATTCCCACGCTGATCCGGATCAGGTCTTCGAACACTCCGGACTGCTGTTTCTCCTCATCGGAGATGTGTGCCGCGATGGTGGATTCCGGATGGATCACCAGTGTCTTCGTATCTCCGATGTTGGAGATGATCAGCGGGACCTTCAGGGAATTGATAATGGAAAAAGCTTTCTCCTTGCTTCCGGTTCTTACGGTTACGATAGCTCCGTAACCATTCCTGAACTGCTTTTTCGCAATTTCGTGATAAGGGCTCTCTTCCAGTCCCGGATAATTTACTTCAATGTCACCACCCAGGCTCTGTAAAAATCTGGCAAGTTCCAGTGCGTTGTCACACTGTCTCTGCATTCGAAGTCCCAGGGTTTCCAGTCCCAGATTATTAAGGAAAGCATTCTGCGGAGCAAGACACGCGCCAGTGTTCCGGAAAAGTCCGTTTCTAAGCTTGGCGATGTATGCAAATGGTCCGAATTTCCGGTATGGAGCAAGTCCCGGATATCGGTCAGGGTCCCATTTCAGACCCTTACCACAGACAAGAATACCGCTGATGGCATCGCTGCTTCCATTGATATATTTGGAAGAGGAATGAACCACAATGTCAGCTCCAAGCTTCAGTGGCTGGATCAGATACGGGGTTGCCACCGTGTTGTCTACGATCAGCGGTACGTCATGCTTATGTGCCACTTCCGCAACTGCCTGGATATCGGTAACATCCAGCTTGGGGTTGCCAATGGTCTCCGCAAAAACAAGTCGCGTCTTCTCTGTGATCTCTGCCTCAAAAGCTTCCGGCTTATTCTCTTTCACATATTTTACGGAAATCCCGAAAGGCTTCAGATCATCGAACAGTTCCACGGTTCCGCCATACAGTCCGCAGGCTGCCACGATCTCATCTCCCGCCTGAAGAATGTTCAGAAACGCATTGGTCAGCGCAGCCATTCCGGAAGCACAGGCCACACTGCCGATCCCATCCTCCAGTATGGTCACTCTCCTCTCAAAGGACTCTACCGTAGGATTGTTGATCCTTGTATAGGAGAAGCCCATTTTTTTATTGTCAAAAATTTTCTCCAGGTCTTCCGCGCTGTCATGTCGGAATGCGCTGCTCTGATAGATTGGAACCTGTGTTGCACCCTGTGGATATTTCTCGTTGGTGCCGTGGAGCAGCCCTGTATTAAAGCCGTATTCGTTCATAGCCTCTTCCCTTTCTTTTGTTGACACTTATATTAACCTACTATTCATAGTATGTCAATAGGAAAACGGGATTAAATGTATTTTTTTGTGTACACACCTATACGACAGCATGATACAATTATAACAGTTACGATAATTACAGCACCAAAAGAAAGATGCCCGCAGGCATACAAACCTACATTAAGAACAGGAGGTGATCCCTATCAATATAAACCCGAAACTCCGGAATATTTTTCACTCTTTATTCAGTCCCACCCTTGATTTCCGCGTCCGGCTGTTCAACATCCTCGCCTTGGGAGGTACTGTGATCAGCCTGATCATGGCCTTTCTCAGTCTCGGGACCGGTTCCTGGGGAAATGTACTGATCAATTTTGCGCTGGTTGCAATCTCCGGAGGGCTTTTTCTTTATTCCTATTACAGTGGAAAATATCAGCGCTGCTACCTGATCACCATTGTCGTGATCTTTCTGATCGTTTTTCCGGTGATGTTTTTTACCAGCGGCGGTTATCGTGGCGGCATGCCGGCATTCTTTGTGTTTGCTATTATTTTTACCGTGCTGATGCTGGAAAAAAGACGCGCTCTGATCGTTTCCCTACTGGAGATTCTCCTTTATATGGGACTGTGTCTGGTTGCATACCATTTCCCGGACACTGTAACTCCTTTTGCCACGGAAGCAGACCGGCTAGCAGATATCCTTCTGGCGTTTGTCTCTGTAAGTATTGTCTGCGGCAGTGTTCTCTATTTTCATCTGAAGGAATATAACCAGCAGCAGCTCCTTCTGGAGGAACAGAATCTGCGACTGCGCTCCCTTGATAATGCCAAGTCCACCTTCCTGACCACCGTTGCCCACGAGATCAAAAATCCTCTGAACTCCATCGCTCTCCACGCCCGTGACACCTCCGAGCTCCTTGAGGAAGATCCTCTGGATTTCTCTCTTATGCAGGAAAATCTCCGCACCATCGAACAATCAGTAATGCGGATTGACCGGATTGTGCTGGATCTTATGGATACCGTTTCCATTGAGCAGGGACGGCTTGCCCTTTCCCTTGTACCATCAGATCTGGGAGCACTTTTACATTCTGTGGAAAAAGATTTCAGCAGTCATCCAAGTCCCGGGAATAACCAGCTGGTCCTTACGATACAGCCCAACCTCCCGGAAATCTCTGCAGACCCGGAACGGCTGATCCAGGTTGTCACCAATCTGCTCTCCAATGCAGAGCGTCACACCCAAAACGGAACCATCACCATTTCTCTTACCGGCGAACCGGGCTGGCAGACCATTTGCGTCTCCGACACCGGAACCGGCATGTCAGAAGAAATGCGAAAAAACGCACTCAAGGGTTATGTTTCTGCAGATAAAGATTACTGGCGGCACGGCATAGGTCTCTATGTATGTCATCAGATCATCACTGCCCACGGCGGCAAAATATGGCTGAAAAGTAAAGAAGGCGAGGGAACTCAGGTGTTCTTCTCACTTCCGGAGGAGGAATCATAAATGAATGAAAAGAAATCACTTATCCTTATGGTCGAGGATGAAGAACAGGTGCTGAATACCAACTGCCGGATGCTACGGCGCCGTGGCTACGATGTCCGCATTGCACAGACAGCCGCCGAAGCCTGTCATCAGCTTGAAGAATATCTGCCGGATCTTCTTATCCTGGACATTATGCTTCCGGACGGAAACGGTCTGGATATCTGCCGCCGCTTCCGCGAAAAAACCATGAATCCGGTGCTTTTTCTCACAGGAAAAAGCGATATCCGTGACAAAGTGGAAGGTCTTCAGACGGGTGGGGATTATTATCTCACCAAGCCCTACAATTTCGATGAATTTCTGGCTGTGATCCAGATGCTTCTGGAACGCCAGAAACGAATGGAAGAAAAAATAAGAGAAAAATTTCAGTCCTCCCGTCAGATCACCATCGGCAGCCTGCGGCTGGATCTTTCGGACGGCCATGCATATCTCAATAATGCCGACACAGGCCTTACCCGGACCGAATTCTCTCTGCTGCGTCTCCTTGCAGAAAACCAGGAGAAGATTTTTTCTGCAAAGGAGCTCTACGAAGCGGTATGGGGCAGCTGTGCAGGAACAGATACCAGCACGGTACGGCGGCATATCTTTAACCTCCGGACCAAGATCGGTGCCGAAGATACCGATGAGTATGACATTGTCTCGGTTTATGGGAAGGGATATCTTTTTACCTGCCGGTAAATGTCTCTTTTTCTTCACATTTCCGGATATCAGGATCTGTCTGTTACAATATACTTAACAAACAGATCCTTTTTATTTTGTAAAAATTTATGATCCGTGGACAGTAACTGAATAACTGCTGCGCAATTTATCAGGAGGTGCCTATGCATAAAAAAATCTTAGTTCTTTTAACAGGCGCGATCGCTCTTTCCATATCTGCAGTCCCGGTCCTCGCTTCTGACCCTCCAACCGATGACGGTCAGTACATCTGGCAGGATGAAAACGGAGATTACTGGTACCGCAATGGTTCCGAGGATGAATATATCGGGGAAGGTAATTATGCCCCTGACCCGGATTCCGGTGAACTGATGGAAGGCAACGATGCCGGCTGGACCGAACAGGACGGTTATTTTGAGCCTCATTATTATTATGAGGACGGCAGTGTGTGGCTGGAAGATGCCACCGGAACCACATATATTGGCTCCAGAGATAAATATTATATTGATGACTACGGCAATCTTCAGGAATATTCCGATTCAGAAAATAATTCCTCCTCCAATACTACTGGAAACTCCTCCTCGCAAACTTCCGATTCTTCATACCCCGATTCCTCTTCCAATATAGATACAGAAGAATCTTCTGAATCGGAAAAGCGCGGCGAGCTTCATATGCGGGTTGGATTCCATGACAGTGACACGGTCATAGAATCCATGCCCGAAAAAGAAAATTATTTCGAACGACGTTATGTAAACGATGAAAAAAGCACTGCTGCTGTTTTAAAAGTAGCTAATTCTTCTCTGGAGGATTCCTCCGCGAATGATTTTCTGGCGGAATATTATCCGGTAAAAGGTGAGATCACTACAAAGAAAGACCTTACTTTTGAATCTTATCCGGCTACAAAATATCAGTATGTAACTTCCGTCAATGAGGAAGATAAAAATGTAGATGCCCTTGTATGCCAGACTGACGATTATACATTTGGACTTTTTATCCTGACTCCATCTGATACTTATGATAAAGCTGCCGAAAAAGCAGCAGCTGAACTGATCAAATCTGTAAATTTCATTTATGCGGAGCGTATTGATATGGCCATGACCGATCATTTCCAGGTTCTCACTCCGGAGCGTTGGAAATATCTCTGCCATTATGAGACAACCGAAACAGAAAACGGTGGCTATAAACTTACTTATTATAATGAAGATGTTCCGGTCCTGACTCTGGAAGCCAGATATTACGATGGCAAAGACCAGCCTCTGGACAGTGTATGGCAGGGTTATCTCGGTCGTATCGAAGCAATGGATGGTAAAAAATACGATCTTCTTGCCACTGTCAGCCAGTATTCTGAGGATGCCTCCGATGAGTGGAAAGAAATGTATGATACTTACGAAGATGTTATAAATGGAATCCGTATGCTGGATGGCTGTTCTCTGGTGGAAGGAAGCCATGCCTGATCCTTTGTGATTCACAATATTTACATAAAAGAAGCTGCAGACTCTGTTTTTTCACTGTTCTGCAGCTTCTTTGTGTTATTATGTCCAACTATATCTTCTGCTGTCTATCCTTCGTAAATCTGATCAAAAATTCCTCCATCTGAGAAATGCGTTTCCTGTGCCTTTTTCCATCCACCGAAATCATCAATGGTGACAAGATTGATGTCCAGGTCAAACACATCGGAGTATTCCTTCAGAATATCCTGGTTTGACGGACGGTAATAATTATCACCGGCGATCCGCTGTGCTTCATCGGAATAGAGATAATTCAGATATTCCTCTGCCACATCTCTGGTGCCTCTTTTGTCTACGACTTTATCGACTACTGCTACAGATGGCTGTGCAAGGATGCTGATGCTTGGTGTTACGATCTCGTAGTCGTCCGGATAATCTTTTACGGAAAGATAGGCTTCATTTTCCCAGGCGATCAGTACATCACCCTGTCCGTTTTCCACGAAAGAGGTCGTTGCGCCTCTGGCTCCGGTGTCCAGGACAAGTACGTTTTTGTAAAGGTCTCCGATGAATTCTTTAATTTTGTCCTCGTCTCCGTTATATTTATCTTTTGCATAGGCCCAGGCTGCCAGATAGTTCCATCTTGCTCCGCCGGATGTTTTCGGGTTTGGTGTGATCACACCTACGTCTTTTTTTACCAGATCGTCCCAGTCTTTGATGTTCTTGGGATTTCCTTTTCTTACAAGGAATACGATGGTTGAAGTGTAGGGAGAACTGTCTTCCGGAAACTCATCTACCCATCCGTCATCGATAAGTCCTGCATCCTGGATCGCATCCACGTCATACTCCAGTGCCAGTGTTACCACATCTGCTTCCAGTCCGTTGGCAACTTCAAGTGCCTGCTTGCCGGAGCCTCCATGGGACTGCGTGATATCCACATCCTGTCCTGTTTTTTCTTTCCAGTACTCCTGGAATATCTTGTTGTACTGTTCATAAAGTTCTCTGGTCGGATCGTAGGATACATTGGTAATGCTGACACTGTCCGCCGCATATGTTGTCACACCTGTAAGGCTTCCGATTGCTGCTACTGCTGCAAGAACTGCTACTGCTGATTTCCATTTTCTTTTCATAATACTTACCTCCTGTATTTTGCCTCGTGTTTTGTTGTTGGGGCTATTATAAACATGAGTAAGTCCATATGAAAACTGTTAGATTAGAAACCGTTTTCAGCAGTTTTCAGAAACAGGGGTGTTTTTGCGGATTTCACAGGTTTTTATATCTGATTCCGGCCGATATTATGTTGTTTTTGTTGATTTTTGCATCGTATTTTATTGTTCCGGGAGTATATGTGAAAACGTCATCAGCCTTGTGAATCCAACAATTTCTCCCAGTACGCTCCTCTGTTTGACAAAAATCTTTCCGCATTCATTTTTCTGAAACAGTTATCCACACCCGCCCCCAAAAAATCATTCTTTCGGGCGGGTGGTTTTCCACATATTCCACAGAAATTATCCCCTGTTGGCTGTGCAGTCATCTATGCGCTTGTGCGACATTATCTCTTTTTACAGATATATATAATCATTCATTACCGGCTGCAGGCCGTGGTCTTTCAGGGCGTTGAAGACTTCGTCCACGGATCTTGCATCAGAAATCTCAAACTGGTCATCGCCTTTATCTTCGATGTCTTCCACATGGCTTCCGATTCCTGTGCTGACACCTGCAGAAATCTTGGTTGCTGCGATATTTACCAGGTTGTCACGGACACGCTCGCACTCTCTGGTGGATACGGTGATACTTGCAAACGGCATAAACAGACGGTATGCACAGACTACCTGCAGAAGCTGTGGTTCATGGACATCCTTCGGATTAATCCGGTCATTGTTGATGATCGGGCGGAGTCTCGGGCAGGAAAAAGCAATCTCTGCGTGTGGATATTTTCTCTGCAGAAGGTATGCGTGATATCCCGTCGCAAAAGCATCTTTACGGAAATCATCCAGCCCCAGAAGCGCCGCAAAGCCAACTCCTCGCATGCCGCCTTTCAGTGCACGCTCCTGTGTATTTAATCTGTATGGAAAAATCCTCTTGTGGCCTGCCAGATGCAGGGTTTCGTATTTATCAGAATTATAGGTCTCCTGGAAAACAGTTACATAATCTGCACCGCATTTGTGAAGATATGCATACTCATCAGAATTCATCGGATACACTTCAAGACCTACCACCTTGAAATATTTCCGGGCAATCTCGCAGGCTTTTCCGATATATTCTACATTGGATTTGGATTTGCTTTCACCGGTAAGGATCAGGATTTCCTGAAGGCCGGTTTCTGCAATAGCTGCCATTTCCTTCTCAATCTCTTCCTCATTCAGCTGTGCACGGCGGATCTTGTTGTGGCAGTTAAATCCACAGTAAATACAGTAATTTTCGCAGTAGTTTGCAATGTAGATCGGTGTAAACATACAGACACTGTTTCCAAAATGTTTTCTTGTTTCGATCCGCGCTGCCTGTGCGATCTCTTCCAGAAGAGGCAGTGCTGCCGGTGAAAGCAGTGCCTGAAAATCTTCCGGTGTACGGTTGTCATGGGCCAGGGCTCTGCGTACATCTGCTTCTGTATATTTATCATAATCATATGCATTCATTGCAGAAATAACCTGATCCATCACATCAGACTCTTCCAGCTGCTCCATATCTGGAAGATACTTCATATGATCAATACGATTCTTTTTCATGTCTTCCAGAATTTCTTCGTTTACGATACTCTCATTAAAATGGCCGTCCTGCTGACTGGCCTGTACTGTTTCTGCCATTGTTGTTGTGTCGCTCCTCTCGCACTTTTATTATCTCTAAACTATTTTATTCATGAAGAAATCCGGTCAGCGGTGAAGACGCGCTGGCTCCTCTTTCCAGAGTTCTTCCCATGCCGGAAAGGTATGCACTTCTTCCTGCCTCGATAGCTTTCTTAAAGGCCTCTGCCATAACACGGACGTCTCCTGCTGTTGCGATGGCTGTGTTTGCCATAACTGCCGCAGCACCCATTTCCATAGCCTCACATGCCTGTGACGGACGGCCGATTCCTGCGTCTACAATGATCGGAAGGTCGATCTCATCTATGAGGATCTGGATGAATTCTTTTGTGCAGATTCCTTTGTTGGAACCGATCGGAGAACCAAGCGGCATTACACAGGCAGCTCCTGCGTTTACCAGATCTCTGGCAGCGTTCAGATCCGGATACATGTACGGCATGACAACGAAGCCTTCTTTTGCAAGGATCTCAGTTGCTTTGATAGTCTCATAATTATCCGGGAGAAGATATTTGGAATCATGGATAACTTCGATCTTTACAAAATCTCCGCAGCCAAGCTCACGGGAAAGTCTTGCGATACGGACTGCTTCCTGTGCGTTTCTGGCACCGGATGTATTTGGAAGAAGTGTAACATCCTTCGGCACGTAGTCCAGAATGTTGGCAAGTCCGCCTTCATTTGCACGGCGCAGGGCAAGTGTTACGATCTGTGTTCCTGCTTTTTCGATACATGCTTTTACAAGATCCAGAGAAAATTTTCCGGAACCAAGAATAAAACGGGAAGTAAACTCATGGCCTCCCAGGATCAGTTTGTCTTCATTTGTGTTTGCTGTTGTCATTTTTTATGTCCACCTTTCTTTTTATCTGTCAATTACATAATAATATCGCCTTTTATCTCAGCAGCTTCCGCCGCCCATAAACTGCAGAATCTCCACAACATCGCCGTCTTTCAGCACTGTTGTATCGTAAGTCTCTCTCTTGATGATCTCTTCATTCAGTTCAACTACTACCTGCACCGGAACATAATTGCAGGCTTTCAGATATTCGGTTACTGTCACCGGATTTTCCAGTGTTCTTTTCTCGCCGTTTACTGTGATCATAAGCTCTCCTTTCCGAGAATAAAAAAAGAGTCCACAAAGAAATACACCCGCGGTGGTGCACCCCTTCATGAACTCAGTTCACTCTCAAAATTTCCTGTATTCCGTTGTAGATACCAGGGTTAAAAGCATCTGCTCTTAAGCCCTTCCTTGTAAATCCTGATCATAAATAAAAAAGGAGATACACCAAAGTATCTCCCGTAAATTCATCCTATACGTTCCTACGTTGGCATTATCCAAATCAGGTATAAGGGTCGAAGTTGAAGACTTCCTCTCAGCCTGCCATCACAAGCTCCCCTGTTATTTACAATGCTTAGTATAAGGCGAATTATGATTAATGTCAAGCCTGAAAGGCTTAAGCCACCTTACATAACGGAATAGAAAACCCCGGAAGGCTCGCACACTTCCGGGGTTTTCGTTTTTGCCAATGTTTGAATTTCATCACATTTCTTAGCTACTATTATCTCATGCTTTCCACTCTGTTTTGTCAACCAGAGTATATTACAATTCCGGAACCACTGTAGTCCATAGATGATTTCCTATTTTCTGGAAATCCCCCTCCAGAGACATTACAGTTACTACTGCATCCTTGTCAGGAAACGCCAGACAGAACTGACCATAATTTCCATCGGATCGATAGGAACCGGCTTCCGGATTCATGACAAACTGATATCCATATCCAAAACCGGAATAAAGATTTCCCGGACTTCCTGCCGCTGAATTGTCTACAAGATTGGAAGTCGCAACTTTCATATACTCTTCCGGCACCAACTGTTTTCCATTGTATTTTCCTTTATGAAGGATCAGCTGTCCATATCTGGTGAACTCGTCAATATTTACATAAAGACCATTCGCAGCATGTACATGACCTTTCGGACACAAAGTCCAGTCCGGATTTCCAATTCCCAATGGTTCAAAAAATCGATTTCTCAGATATTCCAGAAGGTTGACACCCGCACGTTTTTCAATGGCACAACTGATCATATATGTGTTGAAATTACTGTACAGCCACTGGGTTCCTGGTTTATTTACAACCTTCGCGTTCTCAAAGAAATATCTGATCCAGTCCGGTGTTGTATAACGTTCCGGCCAGTCACAGAAAAACAGTGAGCTTTCCAGACCGGTGGTCATTGTCAGCATATTTTCCAGGGTCACATCACCAAGATATCCTTCTGTTTTTTCTGGAACATACTCCGGAAAAATATCAACGATCTTCTCATCCAGCTGAATCAATCCCTCATCCAGTGCAATTCCCACTGCACAGGATACCACGCCTTTGCATGCAGACCAGGTATTCAGGCGGGTTTTCACCGGCATTCTTTTATATTCTGCCGTTAACTGTCCTTCACGCCATATCTGCGCATACATAACATTGAGATTTTCTTTTAAAGTTTTGATAGCAAATTCATTAATCAGGTTCTGGTCTTTATTCATAAACATTAATCCTCCCACACACTTGTTTCCATCTTTACATCAGGACTTACACTTCTAAACCATCCGTAAGCCATGCATACTACAATGGCTATCAGACTGATGATTACTACCGGAAGTTTCAGGCTTCTGCAAGAATTGATAAAAATGCAGATATATGCAAACAGGCTCAAACAGCAGAGGAAATAATATTTTCCGTTAGAAATATGCATTGGTGATTTTTCCCATGCTTCTGCATGTTTTTTCGGAAGCTGGAAATAAGCATAAATCTGCAGAAATGCCAGTGCTGATGCCAGAAGCATAATATTATTTACAACATCACTGATAGAAAAGTCCAGTAACACAGGTAATATTCCCATAAGATAAGTAAATGTCATCAGTTTCCAGTAAGCCCCTCTTCTGTTCTGAGCTGCCCATGATTTCGGAAGCCATCCATCTTTACAGGACTGTGCAACCGGAATACAGTTATTGGAAATTGTTGAATTAATGGATGAAGACAGTGCAAGTACCGGACCACCAATCATAAATACTGTGAAAAGTGCCGGATTTAAAATATTTTTTGCAACCAGGGTAAGCGGCTGTCCGGCTACCTGATCCAGAGGAAGCACACCACTTGCTACAATTGCAACACCGCCATATACAACCATCAGTGTCGGAATACAGTACAGAAGTGCCTTTGGAATATCTTTATGTGCTTCTTTTGCCTGTTTACCATAATTCATAATGCAGGAATATCCGTTTGTTGAATATACATACAGCATGATTGCGGAAAAGAATCCGGATGGACCATTGGAGAAAAAGTCTGGTGCTGTAAACTCAAACACCGGATTTTTCAGCTGGAGGCATCCCAGAACAATAAACAGACCAAGTGCAACAAACAGCAGGATAACCAGAATTTTCTGTACCTTCGCCATTACATCCACACCACACAGATTGATGGCAAAGAACACACTCAGGGCTGCAATTCCAAACCATTTCGCATTGATCTGCGGCCACAGGGAATTTGCATACATACCAATTGCCACACCATAAGTCGCCAGATTGATCGTCTGTGGCAAAAATCCTACTGCATACATACCGGCAACTCGTTTGCCGGCCATATCTCCTACCAGAGAATAAAATCCTCCTCCAAGTTTCAGTGTAGATGTGATCCATGGAATTGGTGCAATCATCATAAATCCCCAGATACATGCAGCTACATATGCCAGCCATGCTGACTGACCAGTCAAAAGAATTGCCGGTCCGATCAGTGTCAGAACACCCGATCCAATCGCCTGTCCTACACCGATTGTATAAAGATCACTTCGTTTCAGGTAACCTGTTTTTTCTTTTATTTCCTTTACTGTTGACGACATAAAAGCCCCCCCTTTTTTATTGGCTCTAATATTAATAGTGCAATTAATTCTTTTTCTGACGTAATATGAATTATTTAATGCTATATTAACATCTAGGTTTCAAGATTTCTATTGACAATATTATTAAAAATACACACTTTAATTTGTGCATTATTTACATCTTTTTTATATCAAGAAGAATTTTTTACTCCATTATATTGTAATCAAACTTTACACCTGTTATAATTTATTATACTAATCGTACAATACAGGAGGTTTTCATGAAAATAGAACAGTTGATCCGTGAAAAAATATCTTCTCTTTCTGCCGGTCAGAAGAAAGTTGCCGAATATATATTACAACACCTTGATTCTTTCAGTTATTCCACCCTTGCGAAACTCAGCAAGGAAATTTCCGTAAGCGAAACCACTATCATACGCCTCGCTTATTCTCTGGGATTTGAAAGTTTTTCTGAAATGCAGCGTACTGTACAGAATGATATTCTTTCCATTCCCACAGCTACAGCAGATGACACACTGGACAATGGGAATTTCTATCAGAACATCATTGCAAAAGAACTCCATTCCATGGAAAACTGGGCTTCACACCTGAGTCAGGATGATATGGATCAGATCGTTACCTATCTGACCAATGCGAAGAAACGTCTGATTGTAGGCGCCCGTTCCTCTTACAGTGCAGCACTCTGGATGGGAACCTTGCTGAATCAGCTTCTTGGAAATACCAAGGTGGTTCATGAATTTTATGATCCCCATTTTGAATATCTCACGGAAGCTTCTGAAGATACTGTTGTTCTTCTGCTCTCTTTTGCCCGCTATACCAAATGGTCACTGAAATACGCACAGGTTGCCAAAAACCATGGTGCAAAGATCCTTGCCATCACAGACAGTATTTCATCACCGGCATGGTCTCTGGCAGATCATGCGGTCATTACAGAGATCAATCTCAATGAAATGGGATTTAACTCCTTTTCCTGTCTCTATTGTCTTTTTGACAGCATTGTTGCAAAAATCCGAAAAAGCAAGTGCAAGTCCATCAGTACACGCCTTCATGACCTGGAAGAACTTTACTCAGACTTTGATCTTTTTTACGAATAATAATTACAGGGAGGGATTATCATGCAGGAAATTTTAGATATTTTTCTTGAAAAATCTAAACATCATCATTCCAATATTATCTATGCCCAGATATATAAAAACGATGTTTTAAAAGAAGAATTCAGGCTTTTTCCGGTAAAAACCCGATTAAATATATGGTCTATCAGCAAGCCTTTTGTTGCCATGGCTGCTGGTATCGCAGAACGCGAAGGACTGATCACTCTTGATGAATATATTTATCCCTGGTTTGAAAAATATTTCCCATCTGATCCTTCCGAAAATCTTTACAAAATAAAGATCCGTGATCTGCTTACGATGTCATCCGGTCAGAAAGATCCTCTCTTTTTCTGCGACGGTCCGGAACGATACAGAGAAAAAGACTGGGTAAGATATTTTTTCCAGAATGATTCTTTTCCCTATACACCAGGTACCCATTTCGTGTACAGCAATTTCTGTTCCTATATTTTGTCTGTTCTTCTGGAAGAAAAATCCGGAACCGGTTTGTTGAATTATCTGCGATATCGTCTGTTTGAACCAATTGGCATCCCGAATCCGGACTGGACCCTCTGCCCTCAGGGACATTGCATGGCAGCTAATGGACTGTATCTGACGATTGATGAACTGGCCCGTTTTGGGCATCTGCTTCTGCATGAAGGTGCTCTGAACGGAAAACAGATTGTCCCAAAAAACTTTGTTATGGATGCCTGCCGAAAACATATCGATTCCTACAATCCATTAACCGAGCGTCCGGATTATCAGAGTTATGGCTATGGATATTTCATATATATGGGGCCCATGGAAGATACACTGATCCTGGCCGGCAATTATGGCCAATATTGTGTCATTGACAAAAAACGTCAAATGGTATCCTCTGTTATGTCTCTGGATGGCAATGACCATAAAAAAATCCGTGATGATCTGGTGGATTCTCTTGCAGAATATTATGGTGTAAAAATTTCACACATCTAAAAAAATGCCGTTCCCGCGGCCTCATCATATGATATTCGCAATCCGCTAACGCTACTTGCTCATAAAAAAATGCCGCTCCCGCGGCAAATCATATGATATTCGCAATCCGCTAGCGCTACTTGCTCATAAAAAAATGCCGCTCCCGCGGCATTTTTTTATATAACCAACCAATCCTCAACCATAGCCGTATTATGCAGCAGCACAGCTTCATTCCCCTTCGTCACAAAGATCCTCTGCACAAACACATCCACAACTTCGCCTTCCCGGACGGGTTCTTCGTCCAGGCTTCTCCTGGCGCTGAGGACGGTGTCTCCTACACGGACTCTCAGTTCCAGGCTGCTTCCACGGAAAGCAACTCGCTCTACAACACCCTCTGTTGCAGAACTCTTATATTTCTGCTCCTCATTTTTCTTCGTCACCTTCACAAATTCCGGCCGCACAATGGCCTTTTCACCTCCCGGAACTTCCTCGAAGTGATTGAACACCTGATAGTTACCGATCACAGAAGTCTGTCCGAAAAATCCCGCCGTAAACGCAGTATCCGGATTCTGGTAAACTTCCAGCGGCGTTCCCTTCTGTTCAATGCGACCACGGTTTGTAATGATGATCTCATCTGCCACCTCAATAGCTTCATCCTGGTCATGCGTAACGAAAATACTGGTGATTCCCAGCTTCTCGATCATATCCTTCAGCCAGCTTCGAAGCTCTGTACGAATCTTTGCATCAATCGCGGCAAAAGGCTCATCCAGAAGAAGCAGCTGCGGATTCGGAGCCAGTGCCCGGGCAAAAGCAACTCGCTGTCTCTGGCCACCGGACAGCTGACTTGGATATCTTTTTTCCAGGCCTTTCAGCCCGATCAGCTCTACCAGTTCCATAACCCTCTGCTTGATATACTTCTTATCCGCCTTCTGTACTTTCAGACCAAACGCAATATTATCATACACAGTCATATACCGGAAAAGGGCATAATTCTGGAACACAAATCCAATGCCTCGCTCGCTGGCAGGAACATCATTGACCACTCTTCCGTCAATGATGATCTCACCGCTGTCCGGCTGCTCCAGACCAGCGATCATACGGAGGATCGTTGTCTTTCCGCTTCCGCTTGGGCCTAAGAGACCGATCAGCTTACCTTTTTCGATGCCAAAACTTACGTTGTCAGATGCCTTGTAATCTCCATATGTTTTATTGATATTTTTTAACTCAACGTACATCGCCTTTTTCCCCCTTTCCTTTATGTTCCAAAACATTTCTCGCAATCAGAAGGATCACCGCCAGGATCACAAGGATCGAAGAAACCGCAAACGCCGGAACATACTGGAATTCGTTATAAAGAATTTCCACATGAAGCGGAAGTGTATTTGTTTTTCCACGGAGATGTCCGGACAATACGGACACGGCTCCAAACTCTCCCATGGCCCTCGCTGTACACAACACAACGCCATAGAGAAACGCCCACTTGATATGCGGGAATGTCACCTTTGTAAAAATGGTCCAGCCTTTGGCTCCCATTAGTGCTGCCGCCTCTTCCTCATCCGATCCTATGGATTCCAGGACCGGTATGATCTCTCTGGACACAAATGGAAATGTGACAAAGATCGTTGCCAGGACAATTCCAGGAACTGCAAACACGATCTGTATCCCTGCACTTTCAAGCACAGAATAAAGGGGGCTCTGTTTTCCAAAAACCAGAATATAGATAAGACCTGCGATAACCGGTGATACCGTAACCGGAATATCGATCAGAGTTGTGAGGATCTTTTTCCCCCGGAAATGAAATCTGGTCATAGCCCATGCTGCACACAGTCCGAAGATCGTGTTGCATACAACAGCAGCCACCGTTGCCTCAATAGTCAGCGCCAGAGCTTTCAGCGTATAAGAATCCGTCACAGCCTGCACATAGCACTCCCAGCCTTTACTCAGCGCCTGGGTCACAACAACCACCAGCGGAAGCACCAGCATTACAAAAAGAAAGATCACGGAGATCCCGATGAGGATCCATTTCACCGGCCCGGAAGCCTGCTTCTTTTTTTCGTCCATTACGCGTCCCTCCCTCTGATTCGTTTCGTATTTCTTGCCTGCACCATGTTTACGCCAAACAGGATCAGGAATGAAACTGCCAGTGTAACCAGTGCGATAGATGTTGCGCTTTCATAATCAAACTCCTGAAGTTTTGACATAATGATCAGCGGTGTGATCTCTGTATAATATGGTTTATTTCCTGCGATAAAAACAACGCTTCCGTATTCTCCCAGGCAGCGTCCGAAAGCAAGTCCGGCACCGGAAAGCATTGCCGGAAGAAGCTCTGGAAGGATAACCCTCCGGAAAATGGTGAATGGTTTTGCACCCATGACACGGGCCGCCTCCTCATAGGAACCGTCCAGTTTTTCCAGCACCGGCTGAATGGCCCGGACTACAAAAGGAATCCCCACAAAGATCAGAGCTACCGTGATACCGATCCTGGTATACGCGATCTTGATCCCGAACTTTGCAAAAAAGCTTCCCACCAGACCTTTATCGGATGTCAGTGATGTCAACGAGATACCGGCAACCGCAGTTGGCAGCGCAAACGGCAGCTCGATCATTCCATCCATGATCCGTTTTCCCGGAAAATCATATCTTACCAGCACCCACGCAAGGATCAGTCCCATGATGGCATTCACCACCGTGGCCGCAAATGCGGTAATAAAACTTACGTAAAATCCGGACAAAACTCGAGGTCTCGTGATCACCTGGATAAATTCCCGAAATCCCAGCCGCGCCGAATAAACTGCCAGAGATGCAAGGGGAATCAGAACCACGATACTCAGCATCGCCAAAGTCACTCCCATTGTCAGTCCAAAGCCTGGTATCACCCGTTTACTCTGTTGTTTCTTCATTTCTGTCTCCCCTCTTTTCTGTATCCGCTATGCTTTTTTACTCTTCATAAATCTCATCAAACACTCCACCGTCCGCAAAATGTTTCTTCTGTACTGCATCCCATCCGCCGAAATCTTTGATAGTAGTCAGCTTCACACTCAGGTTAAAAGTATCTGCATGTTTTTTCAAGATGGTCTGATTGACCGGTCTGTAATAATTCTCAGCGATCAGCTCCTGCGCTTCATCGGAATACAGATATTTCAGATAAGCTTTTGCGGCATCTGCGTTATCGTGTTTTTTTACATTTTCATCTACAACAGCAACGGACGGCTGTGCCAGGATACTGATGCTCGGTATTACGATCTCGTAATCATCCGGATTGTCCCTTACAGAAAGAAACGCTTCATTTTCCCAGGCGATCAGCACATCACCCTGTCCGTTTTCCACAAAAGAAGTGGTGGCACCTCTTGCTCCGGAATCCAGAACCAGGACATTTTTGTAAAGCTTCTTAATAAAAGCCTTCATCTCTATCTCGTTGCCGTTATATTTCTCATTGGCATAAGCCCAGGCTGCCATGTAATTCCAGCGGGCACCTCCGGAAGTTTTCGGGTTTGGTGTAATCACTCCCACACCATCCTTCGTCAGATCATCCCAGTCGTGGATGTTCTTCGGATTTCCCTTCCGTACCAGAAATACAATGGTGGAAGTATAAGGAGCACTGTCATCCGGATATTCATTAATCCAGCCATTGTCGATCAGTCCGGAATTCTGGATTGCATCAATGTCGTATTCCAGGGCAAGTGTTGCCACATCTGCCGGAAGTCCGTTGGAAATCTCCAACGCCTGTTTTCCAGAACCGCCATGAGACTGGATCACATCCACACTCTGGCCGGTTTCCCCTTTCCAGTAATCTGCAAAGATCTTGTTGTATTCCTCATAAAATTCTCTGGTTGGATCATAGGACACATTGATGATCTCTACCTGATTTTTATCCTTTGTATTGTTTCCTGATACTGCAAAAGTTCCTGCCAGTACCACTGCTACCAGTGCGATACAAACACCTGCGATGCGTCTTTTTTTCATGATTTATGTACTCCTTTTTGTCACTGCTGCGACCTTCTGTAAACGTTATCCTGATTGAATACATTAAACCATATTATTCCCATTAATTAAATAGGAATATTTGAAAACGTTTTCACGCATATATTCTGTCAAAGCTGCAAATATTTCATATCTCATCATATCAGCAATCCTCAGATACAATAATCGCTCCACATACTGTCCTCCACACTGCTGCAGCTGTTCCGGATCACCAGCTTTCCTTCCAGTTCCATCCGCACAATGCCGGAATGTCCGCCCTTCAGCCGGTCCAGCAGCAGATACAGTGCGAATTTTCCCATATCCTCTTTCGGCAGACTTACCGTTGTCAGCATCGGCTTGGTAAACTGTGCTTCCTGGATATCATCGCTGGATATGATCGAAGGCATATAATACCGGTTCCGGAATTTATTCAGGCACTTCAGCATTCCGATGGCCGAAATGTCATTGGCACAGTAGATTCCTGTTGGCATATCGTCCGACTGGAGGAATTTTTCCATGGCTTCATAGCCCTCGGCCTCTGTCTGTTTCGTCTCAATAACATACTCAGGAATCACATCCAGATCATGCTTCTTCAGGGTTTCCAGATATCCATTGTACCGGTCTTCGCTGTGGCACTGACCAATATATCCGATATTTTTATGCCCCAGGGAAATCAGATATTCCACTGCCGCTGACGCGATCTTTTTTCCATCGCAAAGGACTTCATCCACTTCATAATTGGTAGAATTCCGGTTCACCGACACCACGCTCTTATATTTCTTATTCAGTTTTTTCAGGGCTTCCTTATTACATCTGCCTATGATGATCAGTCCGTCCCTCTTCCCGTCTACCTCGTCATACATTCCATCAACCAGCCGGTCCAGATTCTCCCTGCGGCACTTCCGGTCATCAGAAAATACCGACATATACCATACTTTGGAAAGGATGCAGTTTTTATCATGGATCTCACTTTCGATCACCCGGAGAAGCTCCGCAAAAAACGGATCGGTGGTGGAAGAATCGGTTCTTGTCATCAGAATATTGATGTACCAGGTTTTCTCCTGCTTCGCGGAAACACCTCTTTTCAGATTCCGGGCCGCCTCATTTGGCACATAATTCATCTCGATGGCTGTTTTCCATATCTTATCCCGGAGTCCGGGAATGGAACATTTATAATTGGGATTATTCAAAACCCGGGAAACCGTCGCCGGTGAAACCCCTGCCTTTTCTGCGATCTTCTTAATGGACATGTGCCTTTCCCCTCCCTCTGAAAAAATTTCTACTCACTGCCAGTCCAGTAAACCTCTCAAATCTATCTAAAACAGATAATTTTCCCATTCCTAATTTCATAGTAGCTAAATATGATTTATATGATAATAAGGCCGGTCTAAAAAGTCAATCTTATTTTGTGAAAACGTATTCTTTTTCGCTGTATCTGCACAGCCTTGAATCTATCAGCAGTTTTGACGAACGCAGAGATGGCTATTTTTCCGCCATGAAGCATTTTCATCTGGAGCTACCCCAGGACGACATCTACTATGTCCATTATTCTGAGGAAGAAAGTTACCAGGATATTTACCGGATTTTTAAAGATTCTCCAGTTCACTCAACTGCCTTTATCTGTGATGACGATACCATTGCCGCCGGTGCCTTAAGAGCGTTTCATATGCTTGGTTACAAAATCCCGGAAGACATTTCCCTGATTGGTTTTAATGACAGACCAAACGCATCGCTGACCCGGCCGTCGCTGACCACCATCAATGTTCCAAAAGGTGCATTTGGTACCGCTGCCGTTGATTCCATCATCAATCTCATCAGCAAAAAGCAGAACAACAACTGCTGGACCAGTTCCCTGAAAACCCGTATCGGAACACAGCTTGTCATCCGCGACTCTGTAAAAAAAATATAGACAAAAACAAGGGGAGGAATTTTCATTCCTCCCCTTATCTTATGATCTTAATTACAGTTTGTTAGTAAGTCCAACTATATACAGTTCTTTTCTGTACTCTGGAATCTTAACCAGAAGTCCCTCTTCTGTATCCGTTGTTTCTACTTTAACACTTGGATCGAATGGTCTCAGCTGTCCATGATAACCTTTGATCAGGAACTCATTTGCTCCCTCTTTCAGATGATCTGCAAACACATTGAGATTTCCCTCTTTCTGTGTATAATGCAGCTCAATTCCATTCTCCAGCATCTCAGATTCGCGGTCGCTGCAGCGTGTGCCATAAATACCATCATGGTTAACTTTCAGCCATGCGCCAAGAATCTTCAGTCTCTTTACCTGTTCTTCCGGAATGGTTCCGTCTGCTTTCGGTCCGATATTCAGAAGCAGGTTTCCGTTATTTGCAACAGTTCCTACCAGAAGTGAAATCAGATCCGGAACAGAAATCAGTTTGTCATCACCTTCATTGGCATTATAACCGAAGGATAATCCCATTCCACGGCACATTTCCCATTTCTCTTTTCGATTCACAGAACCAGATTTGTACTCCTTGGTAAGGAAGTCATGGTAACGGTCATTGAAACGGTCGTTTACTACACCTTCCGGCACTTTGTTATAATAATGTGCCAGGAAATATGGCATCATCTCTTCGCTCTGTTTCGGCCATCCGATGTCGTTCCAGAAAACGCTTGGTGCATAATCATCTACCAGCTCATTCATCTGGTTGTATGAATAATCTGCATATGCAAATGTCGGGCTGGCTGTTCCAAACAGATCATCATCCTCAAAAATAGGATCATTTGCATACTGCCAGTCAATCAGGCCTGAATAATACAGCCCCATACGAATACCTGCATCCCGGACAGCCTCTGTCAGCTCACCGGTAATATTTCTCTTCGGTCCCATTTCCACAGAGTTAAAGTGTGTATACTTACTTGGGAACAGGCAGAATCCATCATGATGCTTGGTTGTCAGAACAACATACTCTGCACCTGCTTCTTTGAAAATCTCTGCCCACTGTTTCGGATCCCAGTTTTCAGCTTTCCACATAGGAATAAAATCTTCATATTTGAAATCTTTTCCGTATTTCTCCATGTGATGCTCATATGTCGGGCCTTTTCCTATATTCAGGGAGTTATAATACCACTCTGCGTAAGGATTATCGGCAAACCACTCTTTAGAATCAACTTCTCCCAGTTCCCATGTATGTGGCGCAAAAGCCGGTACAGAATAAATTCCCCAGTGGATAAAAATTCCGAATTTACAGTCCTCATACCATTTTGGAACGGTATGTGTATTTACGGAGTTCCAGTTTCCCTTATATCTTTCCATAATACAGTCCCATATCCTCTCTGTCTGTTCAGACTTATTGTATTATCATTCAATTGTAATCTTTAATACAACCGGCATATCTCCTGGCTCGATAACTTTGCCACAGGAAATATCCAGCGTTTTGTTTCTTGAATAAGACGGATGAAGATCTGTTCCCAGAATCTCAATATCCTTAATGGAAGATTTCAGAAGTTTCATCTCATTTCCAAGGGATTTAATATGAATCTCTCCATCTTCCGGCCAGTGAAGCACGGTAGCATAAATATGATTGCTCTTACTTGTAAAACGGATATCCTCAGAAGTAAAATGCTTGTCATAAGTGTCTGTAAAATGTCCTTCCGGAACTACAGTTTGTCCCTCACCAAATACTTTCCAGTATCTGGTTCCATATATGGACTCACCATTTACTTTCAGCCATTTTCCCATCTCTCTCAGGATATGTGCATCCTCTTCCGGAATAGTTCCATCCGGTTTCGGTCCGATGTTCAGAAGAAGCGCACCGTTTTTGCTGACTACATCAACAAGATCCAGAACTACATCTGACGGCTTTTTGTAATCATTTCCAACAGTATAACCCCAGGAATTCTTTGCCACAGAGGTATCATTCTGCCACAGATCCGGTGTGATATGGTCTAACTGGCCTCTTTCCAGATCATTTACAGCACTGCCATAAACATATGCGTCAAATTTCGCATCAATAGCCGTTTCTTTTCCCCACTGTGCGGAACGGTTGTAATAGTATGCCGCAAATTTGCGGAGATACGGTTTCCATGCATACTGCTGAATCCACCAGTCAAAATATACGATGGAAGGCTGATATTTATCTACAATCTCACATGTACGGACAAGCCAGTCCTGCATATGCTCCTCTGAAGGAGGATTGTCATAAATGCTGCTGATATCTCTGCTGATTCCTGCTGCCGGTCCGTAAAGATCATCATACTCCGGATCATTGACATCCGATTCAGGAATCTGACGTCCGCCATTAAAGAACCAGTAATGCTCTGCTCTGTGAGTAGAAGCACCAAGTACCATTCCTTCTTTTTCAACTTCTGTTTTCAGTTCTCCGAGAATATCTCTCTTTGGTCCCATCTCTGCTGCATTCCAACGGCAGAGATCGCTGGCATACATCTGGAATCCATCGTGATGCTCAGCAACCGGAACAACAAATCTCGCTCCTGCTTCTTTAAAAAGCTCAGCCCATTCCTTCGGGTCAAATTTCTCTGCTTTGAACTGCGGAATAAAATCTTTATATCCAAATTTATCCAGAGTTCCGTATTTTTCTTCGTGATGCAAATTTTCTTTGGAGCCTTTTATGTACATATTTCTGGGATACCATTCATTTCCGAATGCCGGAACACTGTAAACACCCCAGTGGATAAAAATACCAAATTTGTCTCTTGCGTACCATTTCGGAGTGGGATGCTCGCAGAGCGAGTCCCACGTATCTGTATATGGTCCCTGTGCGATCACTTCATCAATCAGGGAAAGATATTCTTCTTTTTTCATCCCGTTATCCTCTTTTTATATCATCCTTTGATAGACTCAAAAATTGGTTCTTCTTCTACGAGCTCAAGGCATACGCAGTAGTTCTTCTCATTGTGAAGCTCTTCCGGAATCTCTACCTCAATCATTCCATCTCCCTCGCAGGATCTCAGAACTCTGTAATCAAGTTTCTGTCCGTTTCTTACCAGATATGCACCGGTAAGCTGGTTTCCAACGTTAAGGAGTTCAATACGGATTCTTGGAGAAAGAACATGTACATAAAGTTTATGCTCTCTTCTTGTAAACTCGATACCAGGAATATCATACGGATAAATACCAACTGTCTTGGTTCCGTAAATAGCTTCGCTGTTTTCTGTTACATATTTTCCAACTTCATTCAGTACTTCCACACATTTCTCCGGAACAACACCGTCTGCTGTCGGTCCTACGTTCAGAAGATAGTTTCCACCTCTGCTGATGATCTTCAGAAGGAGACTGATAATATGGTCTGCACTCTTCCAGTTTGTATCATATTTGTTAAATCCCCATGTATCATTTACAGTTGCAGGGATTTCCCATGGATCTTCGTATGGCAGTCTCGGGATAAAGTTATCTCCGGTTGTCATATAATCACCCATGTGGTTTCCTGTACGTCCACTGAGCAGGCAGTCCGGCTGAATGGATTTTACAAGATCAATCAGTTCCTGTGTCTGAGCTACTGTAATTCCCATCGGAGTATCGAACCAGATCAGGCTGATTTTTCCGTAGTTCTCAAGAAGCTCTTTTACCTGTGGTTTACATTTCTCATCGAGATATTTCTGGAAATCTTTTCCGGAGTTATCTTTATGAGCCATATATCCGTTTGGATCATCCCAGTCCTGAGCCTGTGAATAATAGAATCCCATACGAACATCATATTTTTCGCATGCAAGCTGCAGATCTTTCAGGATATCTTTTCCATAAGGAGTTGCTTTTACAACGTTGAAATCGCTGACTTTGGAATCATACATTGCAAAGCCTTCGTGATGTTTTGCTGTGAGAACAATGTATTTTACACCCCACTGCTCTTTCGCTCTCTTTACAAAAGCATCTGCATTAAACTGTGTCGGATTAAACTGCTCTGCAAGTTTCTCATACTCCTCTACCGGAATATCGAAGTTGTTCTCGATCCACTCTGCAATACGGTCCGTCTTTCTTCCTTTGTACTCACCTGCAAGGATGGAATACAGTCCCCAGTGAATAAATAAACCGTACTTTGCATCATCAAACCACTGCTGTCTTGTTTTTGCCATTTCTTAACCCTCCATATTATACATATAAATTTACATATGAATTTTTATCAACCTTTAACCGCTCCGGCAAGCATACCGGCTTCTACCTTCTCATGAAGAATCAGATAAATAATTAACATCGGAACCATAGACATGATTACGAATGCAAACTGCGGACCATAATTCGTAGTAAAGTTTGATGTAAAGTTAAGCATTGCTCTTGAAATTGTATATTTTGTACTGTCTGTAATCAGAATCAGTGAGAAAATCAGTTCACTGTATCCATAAATAAATACCAGAATTGCTTCTGTAGCAATAATCGGTTTACAAATCGGCAGCAAAATCTGAACAAGAATCCTCAGATCACCGCAGCCATCAATCTTAGCAGCCTCATCCAGTCCTTTATCAAGGCTGGAAATATATCCTGTAAACAAAAAAACTGCCTGTGAAAGATTAAACGCTGTATAAATTAAAATCAGGAACATATAGCTGTTTTTTGTTCCCAGTGCACTGGAAATTTTTGTTACAGAAACCAGGGTACAATGTACCGGGACCATAACACCTGCCATAAACAGGATATATACTGCTTTCAGATAGGAATAATTCTTACGTGCAATTGCATAAGCTCCAGGCATTGCAATAATAACAGTAACCGCCAGTGTGGCAATGGCTACAAACAGGGAATTACCAATTGCCTTAAATGCATTTGCCGCCCGGACAGCCTCCGGATAATTACCAAAGTTCCATACTTTAGGCCAGGAAAACATTCCAAGCAAAATCTCCTCATTTGTTTTCAGTGAAGAGAGAAATGTTACAATCAGTGGAAAAAATGTCACCATTGCCGCAAATATTGCAATGAAATACATAAGACCTTTTTTCAGGCCTCTCCAGAATCTATTTTTATTCATTGACATCATCATCCTTTCTTCTGTTACACATCAGTCTCTTTCTTTGAAGATCACGTTATTAAGCAATAATGATAGAATCAGTCCTAATACCAGAAGAATGATACTGATTGATCCGCTTCGTCCCATAAGCTTATACTGGAATCCCTGTGTATACAGAAGAACTGCGGGTGTAGCACTGGAATCCATAGGTCCTCCATTGGTCATAGCCCATACAATATCGAAAGCTTTCAGACATCCTGTGATACACAGTACTGAGAATACCATAAACATATTTTTACAAAGAGGTGCTGTGATATAAATGACCTTCTTAATTCCTGTACATCCGTCAAGGAGTGCTGCCTCATGAACATCATCCGGAATTGCTACAATGCCTGCTGCAAAGATCAGCATATTATAGCCTGCGTACATCCACTCATTTACCAGTACGACACACCAGATATTTACTGTAGGTGTTGCCAGCCAGTTTATGATCCATTCAGAATGTCCGATTGCTTTCAGGAACTGCGCAAGCACACCGAAGTTTGCATTCAGCATAAAAGACCACATAAGACCTACAGCTGTTGTTCCAAGCATAACTGGCATCAGATATGCTGCTTTAAAAAATTTAGTTCCTTTAAGCTTACTTGTTACAAGAAGCGCCAGTCCAAACGCAATTGGCATCAGAATGACAAAACCACCAATCACAAAATACAATGCATTCAGCATACTGTTCCAGAACTTGACACTTGTCAATGTTTTTATGTAATTCTGAAGTCCCACCCATTTTATCGGAGATCCACCGATTCCATTCCAGCTGTTCAGAGAAAGCCAGGCTGTATTGATAACCGGATAGATAACGAACACCAGTGTAATAATTACTCCCGGAAGTACAAAAAGCAGGGACTTAAGAAAAGCTTTTCTATATTTGGCTGATTTAAAAAACACGAACATCCCTCCTAAAATTTGAAGCGGCAGGCGTACCGAACATATATATTCCGCACTGCCCGCCGCTGTTTACATTCTCACTCTGTTATTCTGTTATCTTATTCATATTCAGCAATCAGATCTGTAATTGTTTTTCCTACTTCTTCGGAAGAATGTCCCATTGCAATACCCTGTAATGCCTGACGAACAGTATTGATCATATGAGTTGCACTATCATAGTTCTCAATATCGCCACGAACCTCTTTTGTTCCGGCAATAATCTCATTTGCCTCTGCTGTCAGATAATCACCGGCCTCTGTTGTTACGTTAACACTCATAGGTGCCGGATATCCTTCATAAAACGTATTAACAACATCTTCACTTGTCATATATTTCATGAAGAGAACAGATGCTGCAACCTCATCTGCATCGCCAGTATCAACAATGTAATAAGCTTCGTTTCCACCGCCCATATCGTGGAACTCATATTTTTCATCTACATATGGGAAACGAATTGCATGAACTTTCTGGCTGTCAAAAAGCTCAAGTGCATCATGATCTTCTGCACAGAACCATGTTCCCATGGTAATAAATGCACAACCGCCGGTATTAAAGATAGATCTCTCCTGACCATCATCGTTTCCAAGAAGATTTGTTCCAAGATAGCCTTTATCTACTGCATCTTTGATCATGTCATAGATCTTTTTCTCTTCTTCACCATCGTAAGAAATTTCACGACTTCCAAGTTTCTCAGCGATTTCGCAGCCATATGTCTTGTAGTTCAGTACGGAATGAAGATGTCCGAAACGGTAATCATCTTTCTCACCCATCTCAAATGGCTGTACCCCATTCTCTTTCAGTTTCGCACATGCATCCATCAGATCATCCCAGCTTTTAAGAGATGCAGGATCAATGCCATTTTCATTGAGGATATCTTCATTATAGAACAACATTACTTCATATGCAGACCAAGGTACACCATATGTTCCCTCAACTCCATACGCTGTATAATCTGTCATTCCGTCACCAATTGAGTTAAATCTTTCTTTCCACTCCGGATACTGCTCATAATACGGATCCATATCTACGATCAGATCTTCCTGTACATAACCTGCAACACGGGATCCGCCGTACTCTACAATAATATTTGGCATTGAGCTCTTATCTGCCATAAGAACAGATTCGGAATTCAACCACTCAGACTCTGTCGGAATATTAATACTCTCTACCTTAATCCCCGGATATTTTTTCATAAAACCATCTACGATGTTCTGATAGAGTGTTCCCGTTATGTCTGCTGCATCCCATCTGGTATGGAGAGTAATTGTCACGTCCTTATATTCTCTGTTTTCCACATCATAATCTGTATCGCCGTCTGCGGCCATAACTACACACCCTGTTGATGCTACCATTGCTGCTGCCAATACAGCTGCCAGTAGTTTTTTCTTCATTTTGTATCCCCCTTCTCTTTTACATTTTTTTGTTTCTTGCCCCAATACCTCACGAAAATTTTTCTGTATTTTTTTACGCGCGCACTTTTTTAACAGATATTTTTCGACGTTTTTTTATTTTTTACCTCCTTTTTCTTTTTTATTCGCTTTTAATATATGAGCATATATTACCATCAAACTTTTTAGTTGTACATACCCATTGTTTCACAATTTTCTCAATATTCTTTTATTTAATATGCACATGTTACTTTGTTATTTTTTATTATCATTATTCATTTTAACAGTTTTGCACTTCATCATGAAATATTGTTCTTTTATGTTTCTTATTTTCATTTATATATTTTTTCTGTTTTTTGCAAAAAAACCACTGCAGACATTTCATATCGCCGTCTGCAGTGGTTTTTACTACACTAACATATTTATTATTTTCGGATATTCTCTTCGATCACTTTTTCGATCCGTCTCTTCACTTCTTCTGCGAGCTCTGTGGTATGCATATCTTTGTATTCCTCATAATACATCGGAGGAAGGATATGCACCTGTACGGTGATCCTCTCTGTAGAGCCGGTATCAAAAGCCTTAAAGGAATCGATCAGTGCAACCGGAACGATCGGGCATTTCGTCTTGGTGGCAGTCTTGAAGCTGCCGCCCTTGAACGGCCCCGGATGATTTCCGTTTTTACTTCTGGTTCCCTCCGGAAAGATCAGATAATTACGACCAGCCTTCACTTCCCGTATTACATTGACAATGACCTGCATGGACTGCTTCAGGTCTTCCCTGTCAATGATAAAGGCCTTCATACAGGCAAAAACCTGCTTCAGGAATGGAATATCTCCCACTTCTTTCTTAGCTACCACAGAGAAAGGAACCGGGCAGGCTTTAATGATCGCCAGTACATCAAACAGTCCCTGGTGATTCGGAAAAAACATAAATCCGTTTTCCTTGGGGATGTTTTCCTGCCCATGCACATCAATATGGATATTTCCGCCTTCGATGGCATGCTCATCTACATGTCTCAGGAATGTGTATTTCTTCTCTTCCGGATAATCATCTGTATGCGCCGCATACCAGCAAAGTTTAATCCACCAGTAAGGAACAAAGATCAGATTCCTGATCACCATCAGCAAAATTCGCTTCATTCTTATGTCCTCCTGCCTGTTTTTATCCGTTCAGTTTACTTGCAATTTTGTCCTCATATCCCGGATTCTTTTTCAGAAAGACTTCGTAAGCCTTGGTATAGTCTGTATAAGTCTTGGTGGTCATAAATTTCTGATAGTCTGCCGCAGCCTGCTGGCTGATCTCATCTGAAATTTCCGCCGGCGAATACAGATAATATTTCTTATCCTGCACTTTCACAAGGTAAGTACTGATGCACGGATATTCCTGGTCATTCTGCAGTACAAGATTATAACGAATATAAACATACGTATAATTTTTACTCTCAGAAATGGCATCACAGCTGTCAATATTTACATCCTTTGCTCCATGAGCCTGAAAATATTTGACCGTGGATGAAATTTCTGTTTTCGCTTCATCAGAAATCTTATCCGTGCCATAACATTCCTGCATTTTTTTGTCCTTACCTGCTACCGCTGCCTTGATACAACCTTCCACAAGCCCTTCCGGGGTTCTGTGACTGATTCCCCCACAGCCTCTGACTGCCAGGATGATCACCAGCAGGATCAAAATGATACCTGCCAGTGTCGCCACATGGATAAAATTCAGATTTTTATTGGAATATTTCAGTTTCTTCACAGATTTTTTTCTGCGTTTCTTTTTTGTCGTCGTCATGACTTATCCTCGACCTTATTCTTCTTCACTGTCTGTGACAGCTTCATCTGCGGACTCTTCAATCTCGTTATCACTGATCTCACCGTCAGTTTTTTCAGAGTTTGTATCTGCCTCCGGGTCTTTATCTCTTACCTTGGCAATGCTTGCAACAGTTACACCATCTGTAAGATTGATCATCTTGACACCGGAAGTAATTCTTCCAAGAACTGAGATATCTGCGCACTGCAGACGGATGATAATACCCTCTGTTGTGATCATCATGATCTCGTTCTCTTCGTTGACAGCCTTGGCTCCGACAACGTTTCCGGTCTTTTCGGTGATCTTGTAACACTTCACACCTTTACCGCCACGGTTCTGGACGACGAACTCGCTCATTGCTGTACGTTTGCCCATTCCGTTCTCAGAAACTACCAGCAGATAATCTCCCTGGGTATTCAGCTGCATGGCAACAACTTCATCACCATCACCAAGGTTCATGCCTCTTACACCCATAGATGCACGGCCTGTGCTGCGGACATCGGTTTCCTTAAAGCGGATACACTGTCCGTACTTGGTCACAAGGATGATATCTTTATTATTATCGGTTGCCTTAACCTCGATCAGCTCATCGTCATCACGGAGAACAATGGCTGTAAGACCTGTCTTACGGACATTTTCGTAATCCTTGATCGGAGTTTTCTTTACAAGGCCCTTCTTGGTTGCCATCATCAGATAATGACCATCTTCGTACTTGCGAAGTGGAATCACAGCTGTGATCTTTTCTCCCGGTGCAAGCTGCAGCAGATTGATGATCGCAGTTCCTCTGGCTGTACGGCTGGCCTCCGGAATCTCATAAGCCTTCAGTCTGTATACACGTCCGGTATTGGTAAAGAACATGAGATAATGATGAGTTGTGGTCATCAGAAGTTCTTCGATATAGTCATCCTCAATGGTCTGCATACCCTTGATTCCTCTGCCGCCACGATTCTGGCTACGGAAGTTGTCAACCGTCATACGTTTAATATAACCAAGCCTGGTCATTGCGATCACAGTATTCTCTCTCGGGATCAGATCCTCTGTGGAAATATCGTATACATCGTATCCGATGGAAGTCTTTCTGTCATCGCCATATTTCTCTGCAATGGCAAGGATCTCCTCACGGATCACGCGGAGAAGAAGCTTACGGTCAGCAAGGATTGCCTGGAACTTGCGGATCTTCTCCATAAGCTCTGCATACTCGGCTTCCAGCTTCTCTCTTTCCAGACCTGTCAGTGCACGGAGACGCATATCCACGATAGCCTGAGCCTGAACATCTGTCAGCTCAAAACGATCAATCAGTTCCTGCTTGGCGATCTGTACGTTACGGGAACCACGAATGATGCTGATCACTTCATCGATATTATCAAGTGCTTTCAAGAGACCTTCCAAAATGTGGGCTCTCTCCTGGGCTTTATTGAGATCGTACTGTGTTCTTCTGCGGACAACGTTCTCCTGATGCTCCAGATAATACTCCAGCATCTCTTTCAGGTTCAGAACTTTCGGTTCCATGCTTCCATGATTCGGAACAAGAGAAAGCATGATCACACCAAAAGTATCCTGCAGCTGTGTATGTTTGTAGAGCAGATTCAGGATTACATTGGCATTGGCGTCTTTACGGAGATCGATACAGATACGCATACCCTCACGGCTGGAATGGTCGTTCAAGTCTGTGATTCCGTCGATCTTTTTGTCACGGACAAGCTCTGCGATCTTCTCGATGAGACGTGCCTTGTTTACAAGGTACGGAAGCTCGGTAACTACGATACGGGATTTACCGTTAGGCAAAGTCTCGATATTTGTTACGGCGCGGACACGGATCTTGCCACGTCCTGTACGATAAGCTTCCTCGATTCCACGTGTACCAAGGATCGTCGCTCCTGTAGGGAAGTCCGGACCTTTGACAATCTCAAGAAGCTCTTCCATCGCTGTCTCACGATCTTCTTCCACAATGTTATCAATGATCTTAACAACGGCATTAACCGTCTCACGAAGATTGTGAGGTGGAATGTTGGTTGCCATACCAACAGCGATACCGGTAGTACCATTTACCAGCAGATTCGGAAAACGTGCCGGAAGTACAACCGGCTCACGTTCTGTCTCATCAAAGTTCGGCTGGAAATCAACAGTATCTTTGTTGATGTCTGCAAGCATCTCCATGGAAATCTTGCTGAGACGTGCCTCTGTATATCGCATGGCAGCCGCACCGTCACCATCCACGGAACCAAAGTTTCCATGTCCGTCAACAAGCGGATATCTTGTTGACCATTCCTGGGCCATATTAACCAGCGCACCATAGATGGAGCTGTCACCATGAGGATGATACTTACCCATGGTATCACCGACAATACGCGCACATTTTCTGTGTGGCTTGTCAGGACCGTTATTCAGCTCGATCATGGAATACAGCACTCGGCGCTGTACCGGTTTCAGGCCGTCTCTTACATCCGGCAGAGCTCGTGAAGCGATAACACTCATGGCATAGTCGATGTAAGATTCTTTCATAGTTTTTTCCAAATCCACTTCGTGGACTTTGTCAAAAATATTATCTTCCATTCTTCTTTATTCTCCTAGATATCAAGGTTCTTAACGAATCTTGCATTTTCTTCGATAAATTCACGTCTTGGCTCTACCTTGTCTCCCATAAGAGTGGTAAATGTCAGATCGATCTCAGATGTGGCAGCCTCGTCCATGGTCACACGGAGAAGAATTCTCTTCTCAGGATCCATAGTAGTCTCCCAGAGCTGTTCCGCATCCATCTCACCCAGACCTTTATAACGCTGGATCTTATTGTTTCCATCACGTCCGATCTCGGTAAGGATATTGTTCAGTTCATCATCGTCGTATGCGTACCATACCTTCTTGTTCTTCTCTACTTTATAGAGAGGAGGCTGTGCCAGGTATACATATCCCTGCTTGATCAGCTCCGGCATGAAACGATACAGGAATGTCAGAAGCAGTGTGGCGATATGTGCACCGTCAACATCGGCATCGGTCATAATGATGATCTTATGATAACGAAGTTTGGAGATATCAAAATCCTCATGGATTCCGGTTCCAAAAGCAGTGATCATGGCCTTGATCTCTTTGTTTCCGTAAATCTTGTCCAGACGTGCTTTCTCAACGTTCAGGATCTTACCACGAAGTGGAAGGATCGCCTGTGTGGCACGGTTTCTCGCTGTCTTGGCGGAACCGCCCGCGGAATCTCCCTCTACGATGTAGATCTCGCAGTTCTCCGGATTCTTGTCAGAACAGTCTGCAAGTTTTCCAGGAAGAGACATGCTATCCAGTGCAGATTTTCTTCTTGTAAGGTCACGGGCCTTTCTGGCTGCTTCTCTGGCTCTCTGTGCAAGAACAGATTTCTCAACGGTAGCCTTGGCAACTGCCGGATTCTGCTCCAGGAAAATCTCCAGCTGCTTACTTACAACGCTGTCTACTGCACCTCTGGCCTCACTGTTTCCAAGTTTCTGCTTGGTCTGGCCCTCAAACTGCGGATTCTCGATCTTAACGCTGACAATGGCTGTCAGGCCCTCTCGGATATCATCACCGCTTAAGTTCGGCTCGCTGTCCTTAAGAAGCTTGTTCTTACGTGCATAATCATTGAATGTGTTCGTAATCGCATTACGGAAACCGGTAATGTGTGTACCGCCCTCCGGTGTATTGATATTATTTACAAAACCGTAAGTGTTCTCTGTATAGGAGTCATTATGCTGCAGCGCAACCTCTACAGATACGCCGTCCTTCTCACCCTCACAGTAAATAATCTCCGGGTAAAGAGCCTCTTTACTTCTGTTCAAATAACTTACAAACTCACGGATACCACCCTCATAATGGAATACCTTCTCGCGCTCCTGGCCCTCTCTCTTATCTTCCAGCACAATGCGAAGACCCTTGGTCAGGAAAGCCATCTCACGAAGTCTCTGTTTCAGGATATCGTAATCATAAACGGTCTCCTCAAAGATCTCCTTGTCCGGAAGGAAATAAACCTTCGTTCCGGAAAGCTCCGGATCACAGTCGCCTACAACCTTCAGCGGATACATGGTCTTGCCACGCTCATATCTCTGTTTATATTCTTTACCCTCGTGGTAGATAGTAACCTCCAGCCACTCGGAAAGTGCATTTACAACCGATGCACCAACACCGTGAAGACCACCGGAAACCTTATATCCTCCACCGCCGAACTTACCACCTGCGTGAAGAATGGTAAATACAACCTCAACTGCCGGAATACCAGCCTTATGATTGATGCCAACCGGGATACCACGGCCATTATCTGTAACGGTAATGGAATTATCCGGATTGATATCTACATGAATCTCCGTACAAAAACCAGCCAGTGCTTCATCCACTGCGTTATCTACGATCTCATATACGAGATGATGAAGTCCACGGCTGGATGTACTTCCGATATACATTCCAGGCCTCTTACGTACGGCTTCCAGTCCTTCCAGAATCTGGATCTGATCCGCGCCGTATTCTGTATTCTCTGCGCCCATGTCATTCCTCCTGTTCTTGTCTGTCCGGACGTGTTTGAAAATTCATTTCTGCAGAACCACAGTATTTCCATTTTGCAGAAAGCAATTCTCAAACCCGCTCCAGAAGTGTCATTTATACCTGTAAAATAAATGTTTTTTTACATACGAATACAGAGTTTATTATAGCACAAAAAAGCCTGTATTTCCACGCAAAATCATAGGAAATACAGGCAAAAAAGTATCTTATTAAATGCAATCCAGTAATGCCTTATAAATATCCCTCTTGGAAACACCCCGATCCTTAGCGGCAAGCTTCATCGCATCCTTCCTGGAGTTCCCCTGCTGCTCATACATCGCCACATGCTCCGCAATGGAAACCTCCTCCCAGGAAGCCCTCTTCTCCGCCTCCATCTCACTGCGGCTCCTGCCCTCAATCACAAGAACACACTCGCCCAGAGGCTTCTCATCTTTATAAAAATCCATCAGATCATCAATCGTTGTCCGAAACGCTGTCTCATGCTTCTTGGTCAGCTCCCTGCAAAGAGTCATCCTGCGGTTACCAAGTACCTCCCTGAGCTCGCCAAGAGTCCGTACAAGCCTGTGAGGCGCCTCATACAGGATAATAGTCCTCGTCTCACTGGAAAGCTCCTCCAGAATCGTTTTCCGTTCTTTCTTATCAGCCGGAAGAAACGCCTCAAATGCAAAACGCCGTGTATGCAAACCAGACAAAGTCAATGCCGTAATACAGGCAGCAGGCCCCGGCAGCGAAGTCACCTCGATCCCCGCCTCATAACACATGGCAGCAAGTTCCTCACCAGGATCCGAGATACCTGGAGTACCTGCATCTGTAATCAATGCAATATTTGTGCCCGAGAGCATTTTTTCCACGAGAACGTGACCCTTGTCGATCTTGTTATATTCATGATAACTGGTCATGGGGGTTTTTATGTCAAAATGATTTAAAAGTTTAATACTGTTGCGGGTGTCTTCCGCAGCGATTAAGTCCACTTCCCGAAGGGTTCTTAGGACTCGAAGGGTGATGTCTTCGAGGTTTCCTATGGGGGTGGCGCATAAGTATAGTTTTCCGTTTTGTTTCATATTTTCCTCTTTTCTCGCTTGACCGCGGGGGACTTTTTTCTCGCTTAACCGCGAGGGGATATGTCTCGCTTAACCGCGGGGATTTGTTTAAGTTTGGAAACTTTGAAAATCGCAAAGGGGCCGCAAAGCCGCGCCCCCTCTGCACACCCCTTGGGCTTTTTTTTAAGTAGTGCAAGGGATTCTTTGTTCTGATTTGTTGACTTGTGTCTGTATGCTTCGATACTCAGTGCTCTACTCTTTGCCGATATCGTTTATTTCTGCGTTTTCTCTGTGTTTCGCTTCTGGCGAAGTGCCTGTATGCTTCGGTACTTAATGCGCTACGCTGTGCCGATGCGTCACACTGCGATCTCCCGCTCTGAATCTCAGGTGAGGGGAGGCAGGCTGCTGGTGGTGACGTTAGCGGAACCCCCGTAGGGAGACGAGGATAGCTGCTGCCACCGAGAGCCTGTTTGAGCGAAGCGAGTTGGCTCGAATGGCAGCAAACCGGCGCCGCAGTCGAGTAGGGGGCGCAGCGTGTCACAACCAGCAGCCTGCCTCCCCTCGCCGTCCCTTCACCAACAGAAGTCCCACAGCAACCCTCACACCATCCGATACAACTCAAGAATATCCTTAGTATAAACCCCAGGCCTCTCATAAACCACCAGCGGCCTCTCAATCTGAATCCTGGAATTCCCGCCCTTACAGGCCTCAATCAACACCATATTCGGCTCCTTATCAATAAAAGGAAATACCAGCTGCATCCTCTTAGGCTCCAGCTTATACTTCGTCAAAGTCGCCATCAGCTCCACCAGCCGAAACGGCCTGTGCACCAGAAAAAACCTCCCCCGGTCCTTCAGAACCCGGGCAGCCTGACAAGCCACATCATCAAACGTGCAAAGAATCTCATGCCTCGCAATCGCCTTAGGAACATGCGGATTCGTCAACCCATGCTGCCCGATCATATACGGCGGATTACACGTCACCACATCAAAAGAAGCCGCCCCAAAAATCCCGGCAGCCTCCTTGATATCACCTTCAACGATCCGAACCCTGTCTTCAAGACCATTATATCTCACACTACGGTCAGCCATCTCCGCACACTCATGCTGGATCTCCAGCCCCGTAAAATGCTCCCCATCCGTACGGTCAGAAAGCAAAATCGGAATAATCCCGGTACCAGTCCCCATATCCAGCGCAACTTCACCCTTCTTCACCCGGGCAAAACCAGACAACAGAACAGCATCCATTCCAAAGCAGAACTTCTTCGGATCCTGGATCACAAACAACCCATTCTGAAGATCATCCACACGCTCACCGCATTTAACAAGATCACTTCTCATTCGGTTTCAAATCTCCCTTTTTACCCTCTTTCTCCTCGTGGTCAGCTCCACCCTTACCCTTTTTCTTCTTAGGGCGGAACTTCAGATCACGAACCGGAAACTCCTGGATCTCCTTCTCATCGTTCACATCCACAACAATCTTAACCATCTGACGGAGAACATTCACACTCTGCACCGTACCCGTAGTACCCTGCGGTGTCGTCACCACATCACCAATACCCGGAAGATTACGGTTCAGTTCCTCATAAGTCTCCTGCTCATTTTTAAGGCAGCACATCAGACGGCCGCAGACACCGGAAATCTTCGTCTGATTCAGAGAAAGATTCTGCTCCTTCGCCATCTTAATAGAAACCGGTGCAAACTCAGAAAGATACGTATGGCAGCAAAGCGTCCTTCCACAGATACCAATACCACCAAGAATCTTTGTCTCATCACGGACACCGATCTGGCGAAGCTCAATCCTTGTCTTAAACACAGACGCCAGATCCTTAACAAGCTGACGGAAATCAATACGTCCATCCGCTGTAAAGTAAAACAGCACCTTGTTATTATCAAACGTATACTCCGCATCAATCAGCTTCATCTCAAGCCCATGCTCACGGATCTTTTTTTTGCAGATCTTAAAAGCCTCTTTCTCCTTCACGCGGTTCTCAGCCTCATGTTCCTCGTCCTCTTTTGTCGCAACACGAAGAACCTCTTTCAGTGGATGAACCACCTCGTCCTCCTTCACACTGCGCGGATCCAGAACAACCCGGCCATATTCCACACCACGGGCAGTCTCCACGATCACATGATCGCCGACTTTTACCTTATAGTTTTTAGGATTAAAATAATAAATCTTACCAACGTTACGAAATCTAACTCCAACTACCATTTCCATTCTATTTCTCCCTAATTGTCAGGAACAGGAGCTCCAGGGCAAGTTCGAGATTAACATTGGCACGGAGACGCACCTTGGTCTTCTCCAGTGCCTCAAGGATTTTTTCGATATTCTCATAAGAACGCTCGCTGGCCTGCTCTCTGATAAAATTAATCTCCTGTTTAAAAACCAGGTTGTCAATTTCTCTTGTTGCCTTAAACATCAGAACATCGCGGAACCAGAACTGAAAAATATCCAGGTAATCATTGATATTGTTCTTATTCGCTGTCAGAGTCTTGATTGCCTCTGTCAGCTCATAAACTTCCATGGTATTGGCATATTTCAAAATCTTCAGTGCATTGGCAGTCATATCCGCAAACTCCTGGGAAGTAGCGGCCTCCTTCGCTTTACCAATGCTGCCCTGTGCATAGGACGCATCAATCTCAGCCTGATAATCTGGCACCTGAAGATGCTCCATCAGATATTTTTTTACAAGACCATCATCCACCACTTTCAGATCCAGACGCACACATCTGGAACGGATGGTAGGAAGAAGGCTGTCGATATTGCTGGTCAGCAACAAGATCACCGCATATTCCGGCGGCTCCTCAATTGTTTTCAAAATGGCATTCTGCGCCTGTACTGTCATCATCTCCGCATCTGGAATAATATAAATCTTATACGGACTGCAATACGGCTTGATATCCACATCATGGACAACCTGATCTCTCACCTCGTCAATGCTGATGCTACCAGGTTTCTCATGAGTCACTGTGATAATATCCGGATGATTCTTGCCGATCACCTTCTTACAGGAATCACAGGTCATACATGGTTCAGACTCTCCTGATTCGCACTGAAGTGCTGCCGCAAAAGTTCCCGCAAGAAGCTTCTTGCCAGAACCTGCTTCTCCTGTAAAAATATAAGAGTGGGATACCTTCCCTGTCTCTATCGCATTCTTTAAATGCCTGATTATATCGTCATGGCCGATGATGTCATGAAATCCTGCCATAAGAATCACCTCTTTCTGCCTTTTGTGTCCTCCGTCATATCCGGCGGACATCTTTCAACTAATTATAACATAATCTTCCGTATAAAAAAAACTATTTTTCCCTATTGTACAGATTTTATATAATTTACGATTTCCTTCACACATTCATCCAGATTATGATTCCGAAATCGCTTCCATATACCAGCTTTCAGAATATTTTCTTCAGAAAAATCATTCTGATCCGCCAGAAAACGTCTGCACATCTCCTCGTACTTCGGCACTTCCTGCGTTTTTTCCCGGGCAAGGGCACGTTCCAGACGCTCCCCGTCCTCCACTTCTATATAAACCGGCCAGATAACCTCATTGCCATAATACTCCCGGAGACGCATATAAGACTCCAGCGTACCAATACCAAGGTAACTGTCATTTCCTACAGAAACCTGTCCGTCATCCGCTGTAAAATATGTCCACGGGCCATAAACCGTCTGATAGGTACGTGCCTCTATCAGCTTCCCGTTTCTTCGAAACTCTTTCAGTTTATTCTTATCTGTAAAAAAATATTCTCTTCCGTTCTTTTCTCCATCACGGATCGGACGGGTCGTATAAATCACAAGCCGTTTAAGCCCCAGTTCCTGGTTTTCTTCCAGCTGCCTGTAAATACTGTCCTTACCGGAAGAGCTTTTTCCCATAATGTAAAAAATCTTTCCCATTTATCTCCTCTGCTGCCATACGCCTGTTTACTCATTCTTCACAACGCATACAGTCTCACTTGTCTGGTCACTCAGGCCCTGTACCTCAAAGCCCTGTTCCAGGTATCTTCTCACATTTTTTACGAAATGTCCAGAAATCTGTTCCCCCGGAACAATCAGCGGAATTCCTGGCGGATAAAGATATGCAAATTCTGCAGAAGTCCGCCCGATGCACTCAGCCAGCGGATATCGTTCATTCTCTGCATCCATCGCCTCAGAAATACGCATCATCTGCTTCATCTTTCCGTTTTTTACAGGCTCCTGTTCCACAACCTCTTTTCTGTACTTTAACGATTCCCGGCGGTCGATCTCTTCAACCGCTTCGCAAAGTCTCTCAAACCCTTCCGCCGTGTCTCCCACAGCAGCCAGTGCCAGAACATAATTCTCCGCCTCCATCTCCATTTCCAGATGGAACTCCTCCCGGAGAATCTGATGCAGCTGCCTTCCGTTCAGTGAGCTGTCCACTGTGGAAAGCAGAAGCTTGGATCTGTCGAAATCAAAAACCCTCTGGCACTCACAGGCCTGCGGAGTCACCAGCCGGATATATTTACACTTTCCAAGACGCTCCCGGGCTTTTTCCAGATTCTCTGTAAATACCCGGAACATCTCATCGCCCTCACGCTCCAGCTTATCCATGCAGGCATCAATACTGCTCATCAGAACATAGGACGGACTGCTGCTCTGGTAAATTCCCAGAAAACGTATCAGCTTTTCCCGGCTCACCCGGTCACTGCAAAGATGGATCACACCTGTCTGTGTCAGACAGGGCAAAGTTTTATGCACACTGTTGATCACCACATCTGCGCCAAGTTCCGCCGCAGAAACCGGAAAATAATCCGAAAAGTGAAAATGTGCTCCATGGGCTTCATCCACGATCAGCGGAATACCATGATTATGGACAACCTCCGCAATCCGCGCCACATCCGACACGATCCCGTCATAGGTCGGGGATGTGATCAGCACCGCTTCAATCTCCGGATTCTCTGCCAGGTACATTTCCACACGGCTCGGTGAGATTCCGCCGTTTATCCCCAGTCTGGGATCCTCATGTGGATAAATATATGTAGCCCCCAGATCTCTTAAATAAATTGCATGGTAAACCGCCTTATGACAATTCCGTGCGATCAGGATCTGGCCTCCCTTACCCACAGCCGCAGACACCGCAGCCAGAATCGCCCCGGAACTTCCATTAATACTGTAAAAACTCTCCGGCACACCATAGAGCCTGGCAACATCCTCCTGGGCCCTTTTCAGGAGATCCTCCGCATGATGCAGATTATCGAATCCGTTAATCTCCGTAATATCTCTCTCCACCGGAAAATCTCCGTCCACAGCCAGCGGATTGCGCTTATGTCCGGGCATATGAAACGGGTAAAAATCACTTCTGCCGTATGACTCCAGTTTTTTATACAATCTTTCTTCCATAATTCTCCTTTTTCAGCCAAACATTAAAGCGTTCATGTAATAATAAAGAGGGACTATCCTTAAACGATATTCCCCCTCTTTATCCTCATCGTATCTGTAATCCGATATTTTCTCACACCTTAAACCGGTATCCCACACCCCAGATTGTCTCAATATACTGAGGCTTGGCAGTATTAAACTCAATCTTTTCACGGATCTTCTTAATATGCACCGTCACAGTAGCGATATCACCCACAGATTCCATATCCCAGATTTCACGGAAAAGTTCCTCTTTCGTAAATACCCTGTTGGGATTTTCAGCTAGGAATGTCAGAAGATCAAACTCTTTGGTGGTAAATGTCGTCTCATCGCCATTGACCCATACACGTCTTGCCGTCTTATCAATCTTAATACCACGAATTTCAATCACATCATTCTTGTGCACATTGGAACCAACCAGACGGTTATAACGCTCCATATGCGCCTTCACACGGGCAACCAGCTCACTTGGACTGAACGGCTTGGTCATATAATCATCTGCGCCAAGACCAAGTCCACGAATCTTATCAATGTCGTCCTTCTTTGCGGAAACCATGATGATCGGTGTATTTTTCTCCTCACGGACCTGTCGGCAAATGTCGAAACCGTCCACCTCCGGAAGCATCAGATCCAGAATAATCAGATCAAATTCTTCTTTCATGGCACGTACAAGACCGGTATCTCCACGGTTCTCAATCTCCACCTCAAAACCGGAAAGCTCCAGATAGTCCTTCTCCAGATCTGCAATCGCTTCCTCATCTTCTATGATCAAAATTCTACTCATTCATCGGTACCTCCTGATATTTTCTAAGGACAAAATACATAATCGTTCCGATTCCCAGCCGGCTCGTTGCCCAGACCTTTCCGCCGTGATCCTCCATGATCTTCTTTACGATGGAAAGTCCGATACCGCTTCCTCCCTTGGAAGAATTTCTGGAAACATCGGTACGGTAAAAACGGTCAAAAATATACGGCAGATCCTTGGCGGCAATTCCCTTGCCGTTATCCTCGATCTCCACCTGAATAAAATCACCCACATCCTTCACACGAAGCTGAATGATCCCCTTAGGCTTCTCCATATATTTAATGGCATTGCTCACAATATTATGAATCACACGGCGGATCTGCTCTCCATCCGCAATCACCTGGACATCTTTCTCCACATAATTGGCATACACAAGTTCAATCCCCCTGGTCTCCATCTCAAGTCCAAGTTCCTCTGCACAGTCCGAAAAATAATCCTCCACATTCAGCTTGCTGAACGTATACGGAATACGGTTGGTATCAATCTTGGAATAAAATGTCAGCTCATTAATCAGATGATCCATCTCATTGGTTTTATTATAAATGGTACGTACATAGCGATCCATCTTCTCCGGGGTATCCGCCACACCATCCATAATGCCTTCCACATAGCCCTTCACTGCAGTAATCGGAGTCTTCAGGTCATGGGAAATATTACTGATCAGTTCCTTGTTCTCTTTATCCATCAGGATCTTCTCTTCCGTGGACTCCTTTAGCCGTTTACGCATCTCCTCAAAATCCTGGCAAAGCTGGGAAAATTCATCCTTTCCCTCAACCTCCAGCACAAAATCCAGATTGCCTTCTTTAATGTTCTGGGTTGCCTTCTTAAGCTTCACCAGAGGAACTGCAATACTCCGATAAATCCACAGTCCCACAGACAGTGCGGTAAAAACAAGAATGATCGTTGCGGTCAGAATCATATCCTTGGCCATCAGCTTCACCTGGCTGCTGGAAGACTGCGCCAGGGAAATATCGTAGATCATCTGATTCGAATCTGAAGCCTGGCTGCTGCTCTCCTGTACATGTTTCGCCTGCGTCTGGCTGAACCCATAAAGACTCGCGGAAAAAAGAAGCAGCGGCAGCAGGATGATCGCAACGAAGCCCACAATAATACGTGTTTTTAACTTCATCTATATCTCCGTCCTTTATTTTGTAAAGCATTCACACACGTATTATAACATAAACTATATTACCCATCTCTAAATTTTCTATAAAAAAGCCCCCGGTACTGACACTACCGGGGGCTTCAATCTTTGTTCTTTTGGAACTATTATTATCTCTTACAGATATTTCTTCAGAGTCTCAACCTTGTCCAGATGCTCCCATGGAAGGTCAACATCTGTACGACCAAAATGACCATAAGCTGCTGTCTGTTTGTAGATCGGACGGCGAAGGTCAAGCATCTTGATGATACCAGCCGGACGAAGATCAAAGTTCTCACGAACGATCTCAACAAGCTTGGTCTCAGAAAGTTTACCGGTTCCGAAAGTATTCACACTGACAGATGTCGGATGAGCAACACCGATCGCATAGGAAAGCTGGATCTCGCACTTGTCAGCAAGACCTGCTGCAACGATATTCTTTGCAACATAACGGGCAGCATAAGCAGCAGAACGGTCAACCTTTGTGCAGTCCTTACCGGAGAAAGCACCGCCGCCATGACGGCCTGTTCCACCGTAGGTATCAACGATGATCTTACGTCCTGTCAGACCACTGTCACCGTGAGGTCCACCAATTACGAAACGGCCTGTCGGATTGATGAAATATTTGGTATCAGCATCAACCATATCAGCCGGGATAATTGCATCAAAAACATATTTCTTAATGTCCTCATGGATCTGCTCCTGAGTAACATCCGGGTCATGCTGTGTAGAGCATACAACCGCATCGATTCTCTTCGGTTTGCCAGCCTCATCATACTCAACGGTAACCTGAGTTTTTCCATCTGGTCTTAAGTATTTCAGAGTACCGTCTTTACGAACCTTTGTCAGCTGCTGAGCCAGCTTATGTGCCATGTTGATGGCATATGGCATATACTCCTCAGTCTCATTGGTAGCATAACCGAACTGAAGACCCTGGTCACCGGCACCGATGGAATCCAGTTCGTCCTCATTCATATCGTCCTCTTTCTGCTCAAGAGCCTTGTCAACACCCATAGCGATATCTGTGGACTGTTTGTCAAGAGCTGTGATCACTGCACAGGTATCTGCATCAAAACCATACTCTGCATTGTCATATCCGATCTCGCGGATAGTATCACGAACGATCTTCTGGATATCAACGTTAGCCTTTGTTGTGATCTCACCCATAACAAGTACAAGACCCGTAGTAGTAGCAGTCTCGCATGCAACACGGCTCATAGGATCCTGCTCCATCATAGCGTCAAGGATGGCATCGGAAATAGAGTCGCAGACTTTGTCAGGATGTCCTTCAGTTACAGATTCAGATGTAAATAAAATTTTCTCCATGTTTTTCTCCTTTTGTATCAAAACAACGGTTATAGACATAAAAAACAGCCCGTACAATCCGGACTGTTTAAATTCTGTAAACAATCCTCTTATTGTTCGATTGCTCGCTCAGGTTGGCACCTTCCAGAATACTCCGGGGTTGCCGTGGCTTCTCAGATCCTTTGTATCTCCACCACTCTGAATAAAAGGCTATCTTTTATAAAATTACTGCAACACATACAATATACTTCTCATCCCTAAATGTCAAGAAATTTTTTCTGCAAAATTCTCTTTTGATAACTATAAATGAGCAAATCCAAAATATTGCACAAAAGAAAGACACCCTCTGTAGAAGGATGTATAATTGAAGTACCAACAAA
>NZ_WQQE01000025.1:0-191713 GCF_018785655.1 Blautia sp. MCC269
TGGGGCGGAGCAAGCTTGCTTGTGGAGAACCATTTATGATGCAGACTGAACATTTGCGAAGCAAATGACATCGAACGACGGAGTCGTGAGATGACCACCGCTGGAGTAGCCTACAAAACAGGCGATGCAGCTTTAGCTGCGAGCCCGTGAAAAAAAGGCAAATCGGCACGCAGGTTAAAATTGATTCAAAACGATTAACCATCAACAAACATGTATGTAGTTTTGAGAGTACAATGTAAGAGAATTTGTGGCCAACAGCCACTTTTTCTTGTATATAGGGGATTGGTCAAATGGTATGATAGGGGTCTCCAAAACCTTTGGTGGGAGTTCGATTCTCTCATCCCCTGCTATGATAGAAAGCTGGAAAGTCTTGTTAAATCAAGATTTTTCAGCTTTTTTGTTTTATCAGAGAATATTAATACGAAACTGGACGGCAGGAACCGTGTATGTTATATTGATTTTATAAAAATAACAGTACATAACGAAAGAAAAACAGGTGAACGATGAAAACAAAAGCAAAAAAAGTCATAAAGATCACAGGAATTATTTTGCTGGCACTTGTTATTGTGCTGGCGGCGTATATTATTTATCTTTATGCAAGTTATCACAGGATTCCTGATAATCAGGAGCTTCAGGTGGAAGAAATCTCCCAAAACACAGAAGCAGGAAATGAGCTGACAACAGAGAAAAATTACTCCGCACTTACATATAATATTGGATTCGGAGCTTATACGCCGGATTTCAGTTTCTTCATGGATGGTGGAAAATCTTCCTGGGCTAAGAGTAAGGACAGCGTAAAGGAAACGATTAAAGGTGCCGGTGAGTTAGTTGCGTCCAAAGATCCGGATTTTGCGCTGGTCCAGGAGATCGATCTGGATGCTACCAGAAGTTATCATGTGAATGAGTATTCTATATTGAAGGAAAACATCCCGGCTTATAACTGCGTATTTGCACAGAATTATGATTCCGCGTTTCTGTTTTATCCGTTTACACAGCCTCATGGAAAAAGCAAAGCCGGACTTGCCCTGTTTTCGAAATATCCGATTACGGGATCTCTGAGAAGAAGTTTTCCTATATCAACATCTTTTACGAAATTTTTTGACCTGGACAGGTGTTACAGTATTTCTAGAGTGCCGGTAGATAACGGAAAAGAGCTGGTAATCTTTGAGCTGCATATGTCTGCTTACGGAAACAGTGATGCCATCCGGGAAGGACAGATCCGGATGCTCAGTGAAGACATGCAGAAGGAATATGAAGCTGGAAATTATGTGATCTGCGGCGGAGATTTCAATCATGATCTAAAGGCTGCGGATACACAGTCAAAAGCATCCGATGCAAGTAACAATACCCAAACAGATTCCGGGGATTCCGCAGAACCTGAATCCTGGGCTTACCCATTTCCACGTTCAGAACTCCCGGAGCATTTTTCCTTCTGCCTGGATCAGCTGTCTGAAGATGAAAAAAACAATCTCTGGAACAGTGCCCGCAACGCAGATATGGAATATGTACCCGGTGAGACCTATACCGTGACGCTGGACGGATTTATCATTTCCGATAATGTGGAATGTACAAAATACGAAAATGTAAATACCGGCTATTCCTATTCAGACCACGATCCTGTATATATGGAATTTCAGTTGAAAAAATAAAAAATGACAGTAAATATTTTTATTCCAGATAACCGAAACTGCAAAGCAATTATTCGCAGCTCATTGACTTTCCCGGGAAAAAGGCTTAAATTAGATGAGAAAAATAATCATATATTGCAAATAAGGAATGGAGGCTTTTTAAAATGTCTGGAGTAGCGGAGGACAGTCATTTGCAAAGTAACAAAAAATTACCGGTGATCAGAGGAGAACTGGCTCTGGTAATCGTGATTCTGATCAACAGCCTGGGAGTAGTGCTTATGCTTTATTCCGGGTCGGGCATTTCGGCGATATCGAGTGTGCCCTATGCTTTTTCGGAAGTATTTCCACATGTTACACTTGGAACCTGGACGTATATTTTTCAGGGACTTCTGATTTTATCACTGATGATCATGCGGAAGAGATTCGTGGTACCGTATTTATTCAGTTTTGTTGTGGGATTTGCATTCAGTGAGATGCTGGATCTTTATGAAGCGGAGATCAATATACTGCCGACGGCAATGGGATTCAGAGTGCTTTATTTTGTGATCAGTTATCTTCTGATCTGTTTTGGAATTGCTCTTTCCAACCGGTGCGGTCTGCCGATCATCCCAACCGATCTGTTTCCGAGAGAACTTTCGGATATCACGAAATTCAAATATTCCAAAATTAAGGTCAGCTTCGATGTTACCTGCCTTGCAGTAACCGGATTTATGACAGGAATTATCCTTGGTCATCTGGACGGACTTGGGATCGGAACGATCCTTGCGGCTTTTACCATGGGAAAAGTGATCGGATTAATAGGGGACGAGTTGGATCGTCATGTGAGATTTGAGTCTTTTCTGACGAAGAAAGCATAATAATAAAACAGAAAAAAGGTCTGAATTTCAGCTTCCATAAAACAAATGGAAGCCGGAATTCAGGCTTTTTTTATATGTACCATCCTGTTTTAGCTATATCCGCCCACAAAATTGCTCGAATTATATATTTTTTTGTGAAAAACACCAAAAAACACTCGACTTTACGCTACGTTAATGCTATACTTATACAGCTGTTTAAAGCTTTAAAGTGAAAAATAAAAGTAAAAATACAGGAAAGAAGATAGAAAATGAAAATCGTTGTATGTATGAAACAGGTACCGGCGACTTCCAAGGTTGATATTGATCCGGAAACCGGTGCCATGAAACGTATGTCCGGTGAGACAAGAACAAATCCATATGACCTGTTTGCGCTGGAAACAGCCCTTGCGATCCGGGAAAAAACAGGCGGAACGGTAACCGTTCTGACCATGGGACCGCCACAGGCGGAAGAGATGATCCGGGATGCCTACACCATGGGTGCAGACGAAGGCGTGATCCTTTCAGACCGGAAATTTGCAGGAGCGGATGTACTGGCAACTTCCTATGCACTGGCACAGGGAATCCAGGTGATCGGTGGAGCAGATCTGATTATCTGCGGAAGACAGACCACAGATGGCGATACTGCCCAGGTAGGACCGGCTATTGCAGAACATCTGACCATTCCACACGCTGCATGGGTAGCAGAGATCATGGATGTCAATGAAAAAAGCATTCAGGTCCGTCAGGATCTTGTAAGTATTTCTCAGGTTTCCGAGATCCCCTATCCATGTCTGCTGACTATTGACAAGGATACCTGCGTGCCACGTCTGCCGTCCTACTTATTAAAGAAAGCAACTGCAGACCGTCCGGTACGGATCTTAAGCTTTGAAGATATGCCGGATCAGGATCTGAGCCGTTACGGACTGATCGGTTCCCCCACCTCTGTAGAAAAAATGTTTGCGCCGGAGGAAAGCGAAAAACAGGTTTATCTGGAAGGAACTGCAAAGGAAAAAGCAGACAAGCTTGTTGCTCTTCTGACCGGAAAGAAGATCATATAGGGGGAAGCGGAACATGGAATTTTTAAAATTTGATATAAACAAATGCGTGCTCTGCGGAGTATGCGTGGAAAAATGTCCTTTTGGAGCCCTTACCATAGAGGGAAAAGGAATTGTTGTAGGTGATGCCTGTCGTATGTGCGGACTTTGCGTTCGTAACTGCCCGGAAAAAGCAATCCAGTTTGAGCAGAAGGCGAAATCTTTTGACAAGGATAAATGGAAAAACTTTCTTATTTATGTGGAGCAGGAGAGAGGCGAGATCCATCCGGTTACATTCGAGCTGATCGGAGAGGCAAGAAAAATGGCAGTCAAAGTCGGTTATCAGGTCAACTGTGTGATCGTCGGAGGCGCAGGAACAAAAGAAAACGCAGAGAAACTTCTCCCATATGGCGTAGACAATGTGTATGTGTATGAGCACGAAGGTTTTGAAGGTTTCCGCGCAGACTGTTACACGGATGCAGTTGCAGACTGTATTGCAGCCAACAAACCAAGTTCTGTTCTGATCGGAGCCACTGCTCTGGGACGTTCCCTTGCACCGAGACTTTCCACCAGATTCCATACAGGACTGACTGCAGACTGTACCACACTGGATATCCGTTCCAATACCGATATGATTCAGATCCGCCCGGCTTTTGGCGGAAATATCATGGCGCAGATCGGAATCACCAAATCAAGACCGCAGTTTGCCACTGTCCGTTATAAAGTTATGGATAAGGCAGAAAAGGTAAAAGATCCTCACGGACAGGTAGTTGTATGTCCGGTAAATGAAAAGATGGCAGATTCCAGGATCAAAATTCTTTCATCCAAAGTTATTGATAAGGTAAAGAGCCTTGAGGAAGAGGATGTTCTGGTTGTTGCAGGCCGTGGCGTCCGGAACGAAAAAGACGTGGAAATGTGCCGGGAACTGGCAGAAGCCCTTGGAGGCCAGCTTGCTTTTACCCGTCCGATGGTAGAAAATGGATTCGGAGATGTTGCCCATCAGATCGGACTTTCTGGAAGAACCGTCCGTCCGAAGCTGATTATCACCTGTGGTGTATCCGGAGCCATCCAGTTTACTTCCTGTATGACAGGATCAGACTGTATCGTAGCGATCAATAATGATCCGGAAGCACAGATCTTTAATGTTGCGGATTACTGTATTGTAGATGATCTGTATCAGGTTGTGCCGGAGCTGACAGAACTGATCAGGAATCGGAAGGAGGATTAAGTCATGGCATATCCATATAAAAAAATGACATCAGAAGATTTTGACTACATCCGTTCTGTGACTGCTTCAGATCGTGTATGGGTCGGCGATGAGATCGCAAAAGAATATTACCGTGATGAGATGCCGGAGTACGGAGTTTTTCCTCCGGAACTCTATGTGGAGGTTCTGAATAAAGAAGAGATCTCTGCCATCATGGCTTACGCATACAAAGAAAATATTCCGGTTGTATGCCGTGGAGCAGGAACCGGACTGGCAGGTGGAGCTACTTGTAAATATGGCGGAATCATGCTGTCCGTCATGAGAATGAACAAGATTTTTCCAATTGACAGAAAGAACCAGACCATCACAGCTGAGCCGGGAGCACTTCTTATCGATATTCAGGCGGCAGCAGCGGCAGGCGGACTTTTTTACCCACCGGATCCGGGCGAAAAAACAGCTTCCATCGGCGGCAATGTTATCACAAATGCTGGTGGTATGAAAGCGGTACGATATGGACTGACCAGGGATTTCGTCCGCTGTATCGAGGCAGTTATGCCGGATGGTTCCATCATGAATTTTTCATCCAACGTTGTGAAGAACACAACGGGATATGATGTAAAAGATCTGGTGATCGGCTCAGAGGGAACCTTATGTATCCTGACTCAGGTAACGCTGAAGCTTCTTCCCGCACCGACCTGCACCTGTACTCTTGTAATGCCGTTCAGGAGTCTTGAGGAATGTGCAGACATGGTCCCGAAGGTTCTGGAGCTGCCGTTTGTGCCAACAGCCATCGAGTTTCTGGAAAGAGAACTGATCGATATCGTAGAACGTAATCTGAACAAAATGTTCCCAGTAAAACAAGGAGAAGCAGTGCTGATCGTTATGTATGATGCTTCCAGTAAGCAGGAACTTGACAACGCAGTAGAGGCAGCAGCGGAAGCAGCTCTGGCAAACGGAGCCCTGGACTGCTGTATCGCAGGAACGCCGGAGCGTGCCGGAGCCGTATGGAGTGTCCGGGGCGGGATCCTGGAAGGAATGAAAGCAGATTCTGTCGCACAGGAGGAGTGTGACGTGGTTGTTCCGCGTGCAAGGATCGCAGAGTATGTAAAAGCAGCCAAAAAGATTGCAAGTGCACATGGTATCCGTGTAGAGCCCTGCGGACATTGCGGAGACGGAAACATCCATACAGAGATGCTCCGTGGACCGGAAATGAGTGACCAGGAGTGGAAGGAAGCCACTCACGCAAGTCTGGTAGAGCTGTATGCACTGTCCAAGGAACTGGGCGGACAGCTTTCCGGTGAGCATGGCATCGGAAACGGACGTCTGGAATTTCTGGAAGAATTTGCGGGACCGAGAATGATCGCTCTTTATAAAGCCATCAAACTGGCTTTCGATGATAAACTGATCCTGAATCCGGGAAAAGTCATCGAATATAATAAATAAAAAATGGGGGAAAGAGAGATGAGTCAGAATAAATCATTACAAAGTAAAATGCCTCTGGCTATGGGACTTGCGTTCGTCGCATTTACCACACAGTTCGGAGGCGGATTCGCATCAGGAGCGCAGATCTATCAGTACTTTATCAACTACGGTATCTGGTGTCTGATCCTGCCGGCAGTGACACAGGGATTGTATGCATTGTTTTTCTGGTATGGAATGCGCTATGCTTATAAACACAAAACCTACGATTACAGAAGCTTTTCCGACAGTCTTTACGGAAAAACGAAACCGGTTATGTCCAATCTCTATGAGATCTGTTACCTGATCATGATCGGAACTGCATCTGCAGCAGCCTTTGCAACCGGCGGTTCCACACTGCAGACACTGTTCGGGATCCCATACTGGCTCTGTACACTGATCATTGCAGCATTTATCTTTGTGATCGCGCTTTTCGGAACCAATGTTGTAAGAAAATGTGCTTCTACCTTAAGTGTGCTGATCATCATCGGTCTTGTACTGGTACTTGTTCCGAATATCATTGCACAGTGGGGAGATATCACAGCTTCCATCCATACTATGTCTTCCGGAGAAATGACTGTACTTTCCTCCGAGAGCGGAGCCTTTGGACCGGCGCTCTATTCAGCAGTCCTTTATTTCTTCTTCCAGCTGGCATCTGTTTCTGTTATGTACCAGCACATGGAGGATGTAACGGACGAAAAACAGATCAACAAAGCAGCGATCTGGATGTTTGTATGCAATTTCTGTGCAATGGAGCTTTCCATCCTCGGACTTCTTGCCATTGCATATGTAAATGAACTGGCATCTGCATCGGTACCGATGCTGGTACTGGTCCAGAACGGTGTAGGCGCCGGTATCCTGACACCGATCATTTCTCTGCTGATCATCCTTGGAGCTATCTCCACAGCAGTAAATATGATCTCCGGTATTGTGACCCGCTGTGTAAATGCAGTGGAGCGCCGTATGGACAGCTCGGCGAAAAAAGCGCAGGGACACCTTGGAAGAAATGCAGTTTTTACAGCGATCTTTACATTCCTGGCATTTGCCATTGCACAGTTCGGTCTGATGACAGTTGTTAAAAAGGGATATGCATACCTTGGATATGCGGCGTTTATTACATTGTTTGTACCGTTTGTTGTACATGCCGTTGCGACAAAGGGAAAAGAGATCTGAAGAATAAAAAGCTGAACAGAAAATCCCCCGTTGATCCGTATGGCAGGATCATCAGGGGATTTTGTCAAAGTTCACAAAAATATTATAAATATTTTATTAAATATTCCAGATAGACAACATATATTTTTTCTGATATTATTACGTACAGTTATTAAATAGTTACGAATCAGAAGGATTGTTACTGAAATATTGATTTATCGTCAGGCAAGACCTTATAGTAGTATAGGAATAGGTTTTCTATATACTGTAATGGTCTTTTTTTATTTGTTTGGCAGCGGGGGAACAGGACTATGGTTATCCATAAGATTTTGAATAATAATCTGATACTGTCCAGGGATGGACAGGGACATGAAGTTATTGTAAAGGGCTGCGGAATTGCCTTTCAGAAAAAGAAAGGACAGCAAGTGGAGGAGTCCAGGATCGAGAAGATCTTTACTGCGGAAAATGCCCAGATCAGCAAGGAGATACAGGGTTATCTGACTGCTATTCCGGAAAAATATCTGGATTTTGTGGAAGCTTTTGTAAATGAAGTGAAGGAAAAAGAGGGGATGAAATTAAATGACAGTATTTATTTTTCCCTTAGCGACCATATCATGGGTGCGATCTCCAGACTTGAAAACGGGATCCGCCTTCAGAATATGCTGCTTCTGGATATCAAGCAGCTTTATCATAAGGAATATGAGATCGGCTTGGAATTACTGAAAAAGGTAAATGAGATGTTCGAGGTAGATCTTTCTGCAGATGAAGCAGGATTTTTTGCATTGCATTTTGTGAATGCGGAAGATGGCGGCAAGACGGACAGCTATCAGATTTCCATTATCGTACATCAGATCCTGGACATCGTGGAGAAGTATTATGACAATATGGAATTTCAGGAGGATAATCTGTATTATCAGCGGTTTCTCACGCATCTGAAATATTTTGCCCAGAGATTCCTTCATAAAGAGCTTCACTATGATGAGAATCAGGAGCTTTTCAAGATCATCAAGGAGCAGTACAGAGAAGCTTACGGCTGTGTAAAAATGATCTATCTTATGATGGAAGAGGAATATAAATACGCTATGACTGAGGATGAAATGCTGTATCTGACGATTCATATCCAGAAGATCACAGAAGACCATAAACGTCTGAAAAATCTGTGAAAAGAGATTGTTTTATAAATTAGGTGTTAATGGATTGTTACTGAAATACGTGCCATGTGCGTATCTTTTCAGGCAAGACCTTTAATATAAATTTCAATATTTATTATTAAAGGAGGTCCCCAAATGAAAAAGGACTATGCAAAAACTGCAGACACACTGATTGCAGCGCTGGGCGGAAAAGATAATATCACCCGTCTGTTCCACTGCATGACAAGGCTTCGTTTCTATGTGAAAGACAGATCGAAGATCAACGAGAAAGAGATCTTAAAGCTTTCTGAGATCTCCGGCGTTAACTGGCATGAAGATCAGTTCCAGGTTATCGCAGGAAACGAAGTAAACGCTGTTTACAAGGCATTGGAAGACAAAGGCGTTCCTACCGATGATGCACCGGCAGCGAACTCTGACAGCTCAAAGAGTGTTGTTTCAAAAGTTATCGATGCCATCACCGGATGTATGACCCCGATGATCCCTGCCCTGACTGCAGCCGGTATGATCAAAGTTGTACTTACCCTGCTGACAACTTTTCATCTGGTATCAGAAACAAGCAGTACCTACCAGGTGATCAGTTTTATCGGAGATGTTACTTTCTACTTCATGCCGTTCCTGATCGCAGCAAATGCTGCCAAGGTTTTCCGCGTGAACCAGTCACTGGCGCTGTTTATTGCCGGTGTTTACTTAAGCCCTACCTTTGTAACTATGGTAGCTGGTGATGCGGCCATCACACTGTTTGGTCTGCCGATCACAAAAGCAACTTATTCTTATTCCGTTATTCCGGTTATCCTGATGGTATGGATCACACATTATATTGAGATTCTGGTTGATAAGATCACACCGAAAATGGTAAAACTGATCCTGAACCCGACACTGGTAATTCTGATCAGTGCACCGATCGCCCTGATCGTAGTTGGACCGATCGGAACAATTATTGGTAACGGACTTGCGGTAGCCATCAACTTCCTGTCCGTAAAACTTGGTTTCATTATTGTAGGTATCCTTGCAGCAACCTTCCCGTTCATCGTTATGACCGGTATGCACCATGCGCTGACACCGATCGGACTGAATGCTATTGCAACCGGTGGTACCGATACACTGATCTTTGTATCTCAGGTATGCTCTAACCTTGCACAGTCCGGAGCTTCTCTTGCAGTAGCTGTAAGATCCAAGGACAGCAACATGAAACAGCTGGCAAGTGCAGCAGGTGTTTCCGCTCTTATGGGTATCACAGAGCCTGCTCTGTATGGTGTTACACTGAAACTGAAAAGACCGGTTGTAGCAGCTTCTATCGCAGCCGGAATCGGTGGTATCGTAGGAGGACTTCTTCAGGTTTCTCTTTACATTGCACAGAATTGTATCATGGCGATCCCGGCGTTTATCGGCGAGAAGGGATTAATCAATCTGATTTATGGAATCATTATGATCGTGGTATCTTTTGTAGCTGCTTTTGTTCTTACGCTTATCTTCGGATTTGAGGATGTAAAGGCTGAGACAGAGGATGAAGTACAGAACACAGATACAGAAAAACAGCCGGCACAGCAGAACGCTCCGCTTGTAGATAAGATCGAGCTTTGTGCACCGGTAGCAGGAACTGTAAAAGCACTTTCCGATGTTCCGGATAAAACTTTTGCGGATAAGGTTTTAGGTGACGGAGCAGCAATCGTTCCATCAGAAGGAAAGGTTTATGCACCGGCAGATGGTACGGTGGCAAATATCATGGACAGCAAACATGGAATCATGTTTGTGACAGAAAGTGGAGCAGAAATTCTGATCCACATCGGACTTGATACTGTAAATTTAAATGGTAAATATTTTAAATCCCATGTTTCTGATGGAGATAAGGTAAAAAAAGGAAAGCTTCTTGTGGAATTCGATATGGATGCCATTAAGAAAGAAGGATATGATCTGATCACACCGGTTGTTGTGACCAATATTTCTGATTATATCAAAGCAGTATGCATGGAAAAAGAAGATGCAGCTGTAAATGCAGGAGATAAATTCCTGACTATTGTATAAGAATAACAACGAAACATCAGGCGGAGATAACAGATCCGCCTGATGTTTATAAAAAGGAGAAAATTAAAATATGAAAAATTATAACCGTATGCCGGAAAACTTTCTCTGGGGCGGAGCAACCGCTGCAAACCAGTATGAAGGCGGTTGGGATGAGGATGGCAGAGGCCCGTCCATTGCAGATATCCTGACAGGAGGAAGTGTGGATAAGGAACGTCGTCTTACACCGCCGGCACCGTTACCGGAAGAATTTTATCCCAATCACCAGGCGACTGATTTTTATCATCACTGGAAAGAGGATATTGCTCTTTTTGCAGAGATGGGATTTAAGGTATATCGTTTTTCTATTTCTTGGTCCAGAGTGTTCCCAAATGGGGATGAGGAAACTCCAAATGAGGAAGGCCTTAAGTTCTACGACAATGTGATCGACGAACTGAGAAAATATAACATTGAGCCGCTGATAACGATCTCTCATTATGAGAATCCCCTTCATCTTTCTCTGGAGTATGGCGGATGGAAAAATCGTAAGATGATCGATTTCTATCTTCGATTTGCAAAGGTTTTATTTGAGAGATATAAAGGTAAGGTAAAATACTGGCTGACTTTTAATGAGATCAATATGCTGACGCAGGACTTTGGTGCGGTATTCTGTGCAGGAATGCTGGACCCGAAGGATGTATGTGAGCAGAGCCGTTATCAGGCAATGCATCACCAGCTGGTAGCAAGTGCACTTGCAGTTTCCATGGCTCATGAGATCGATCCGGAGTTTATGCTTGGCTGTATGCTTGCTTATCACAATGGTTATCCATATACTTGCCATCCGGATGATATCTTATATGCACAGCAGTTTGGGCAGATCCACAATTCCATTGCCGGTGATGTTCATGTAAGAGGATATTATCCGGGATTTGCAGCGAGATACTTTGAGGAGCACGGAATCCAGCTGGAGGTTCTTCAGGAGGATAAAGAGATCCTCAAGAAGGGTACGGTGGACTTTTTCACTATCAGCTATTATTCCAGTAGCTGTGTCAGCGTGACAAAGGACGGAGAGAAAACGGCCGGAAATGGAAGTGACAATCTGAAAAATCCATATCTGAAAGCTTCCGACTGGGGCTGGCAGATCGATGCAACTGGTCTTCGCTATGTTCTGAACCAGATCTATGACCGCTATCAGATTCCGATCATGATCGTGGAAAATGGTCTTGGGGCGGTGGATCAGCTGACAGAGGATGGAAAGATTCACGATGATTACCGTATTGAATATATGCGCCGCCATATAGAGCAGATGAAGGAAGCAATCCATGACGGAGTAGATCTGATCGGCTACACCTGCTGGGGCTGTACAGATCTTGTCAGTGCCTCCACTGGAGAATTCAAGAAGCGTTATGGGCTTATCTATGTAAATAAAAATGATGACGGGACCGGAGACTTTTCCAGAATCCGCAAAGATTCTTTTTACTGGTACAAAAAAGTGATTGAATCCTGCGGGGAAGAGATTTAACTGAATCAACTGCGAAGCAGTTATCTGGTGTAGAATTATGTAGCGAATGCGGTTGCTTTTATCCGGTTGACGACAAAATCCTGGAGTATGACAATGTACTCCGGGATTTTTTTGAAAGGTTGACTTTTACACGGTAAAGTGTAATACTTATTGTAAGTGACGAATGTGAGGAGTGTTTTTTATGCCGGATGAAAAAGTACTGCAGGTAGCGATACTTATATGGGGATGTGCATTTTGTGCCATAGCTGCATTATGTATATTTCTGAGCAGTAATTATGACAGGGAAAAGCGTCGGTATCTTATCCTGATGGAGAGTTTTGCTTCTCTATTATTGCTGATGGATGCCATGGCGCATATTTTCATCGGATATCCCGGAGTTCCGGGCAGTATGATGGTCCGTATCTCGAGTTTTCTCGTATTCCTTTTAAGTGACGTAGTCCTGCTGTGTTTTCACATTTATGTGTGTGTTTATCTGTTTTCGAAGAGGGAGCGGAGAACATTAAAAAGAGTAAAAGCCGGATATGTTATTGCTGCCGCAGAGGTTGCTTTTGTGGTGATCTCGCAGTTTACTCACTGGTATTATTACATAGATGGGGATAATTGTTATCATCGGGCACCGTTATATATTATGTCAATTCTTCTTTCGGCAGCAGGCTTGCTCATTGATCTTACGCTTCTGCTCCAGTACAAAAAGAGAGTCAGCAGGAAGCTCCTGTTCTCTATGCTGTCATGCATTGTACTTCCGGCAGTGGCGGCAGCTGTGCAGGCATTCTGGTATGGAATATCGCTGATCGAGTTTTCTGTTGGTATCTCCATGATCATTATGTTTATCGTGACGATGACGGAGCTGAATCAGGAAATGTATGAGCTGATAAGCAGAGAGGGCAAGATAAAGGAAAGACTTGAGATCGCAACGATACTGAATAAATGCATTGCTGAGTTGATATCAGGAGAAGATGAAGATGCGGCAATCTCCAATCTGCTGCGTATTATCAGTGGGTATTTTGACGGAGATCGCAGTTATATTGTTCAGATCGATGAAAAGAGGAATGTCTGTACAAATACCTATGAGTATGCCATGAACGGAGTGACTGCTGAGAAGGATAATCTTCAGGAGGTTCCCATGGAAATGCTGGATATCTGGATGGACAGCTTTCGGAAAAATGGCCTGTATTATATTCCGGATATTGAGGAGGAGCAGGGGCAGCCGTATTATGAGACTCTGAAGATGCAGGACATTACCAGGCTGCTGGCCGTTCCTTTAAACAGTGACGGAAAGATCATAGGATTTCTCGGGGTAGATAATCCGAGGTTGCATTATGAGGATCATACGCTGCTGTCATCCATACAGTACTTTTTAACGGACAGCCTGAAAGCCAAGGAGCGTAAGGCGTGTCTGCAGTACATGAGCTACCGTGATATGCTGACGACCTTGTATAACAGGAACAGGTATATTCAGGTTTTGGAAGGCATGCAGGCAAAAACAGTGATAAAAACAGGCGTAGCATATATTGATATCAATGGTCTGAAACGGGTGAATGATCTTTACGGACATGAGGCCGGAGACAGGCTGATCATAAATACAGCGCGTTCCATGCTTGCGATTCTGCCGGAAAATGCTTACCGGGTAGGTGGCGATGAATTTGTACTCATCTGTTTTGATATGGATGAGAAGATTTTTCGGAGTAAGGTTCGGGATATCTGTGACAGCATTGCTGCTAAAAGGATCAGTGTTTCTGTTGGCGTTGTCTGGGAGGAAAGCTCTTCGGAGCTTGAGACAATGCTGAGAAGAGCAGATGATCTTATGTATGCGGAAAAAAAGAAATATTATGAAAAGCATGGAACGATGTGAAGGTATGCAGCAGAGTGTAAGAGGAGGTCAGAAGAAAATTCTGACAATGCTGTGCCCGGTATTTTTATACCGGGCATTTCGTTTGTGCTAAAAGAAACACCGGAATAAAAATATCGGACGAAATTTTGAAAAATTTTCTGTAACATTTTTGAGATCAGTGCGTCTTATAAGTGAGAAGGGAGGAAAGAGAAAAACCGATGAACATAGAGGAACTTTACCGGACATATTTTGACATTGTATATCGGTATATCCGTTCTGTCTCACGGGATGGAGCGCTGGCTGAGGAAGTGACCCAGGAGACATTTTTTAAGGCGCTGAAAAAAGCAGATCAGTTCCGTGATGACTGCGATGTGCGGGTGTGGCTTTGCCAGATTGCAAAGAATACGTTGTACGACCATCTGAAAAAGCAGAAAAAGCAACTTCCCGGAGAGGAGCAGCCGGAAACAGCAGAAAGCCATGGTGGAGAAATTTTTGAGGAAAAGCTGGCACAGCGGAGTCAGGCTATGGAGATCCACAAAGTTTTGCATGGCCTTTCGGAACCGTATAAAGAAGTTTTTTCCCTGCGGACATTCGGAGAGCTTAAGTTTAGTGAGATCGGAATGCTTTTTGGAAAAAGTGAAAACTGGGCGAGGGTGACTTATTATCGTGCAAGAGTAAAGATCAGAGAGGAGCTGGAACATGAAGATCACATGTGATGTAATACAGGATCTGATGCCGTCTTATATAGATGGGATATTAAGCGAAGACAGTCGGGCGCTGGTGGAAGAACATATGGGAACCTGTCAGGAATGCAGAAAAATGTTGGAGATCATGAAAGAGGAGCAGGGAAAAGAGCAGGCTCGGATAAAATCATCTGTAGCCTCCACAGCAGGATATGGAGCCGGCAGGACGGAAAATACTGAAAGTAATGCAAATGCCGGAAGCGTTGCCGCACTGAAAAAAATTCGAAAAAAACTTCTGGTACGCAGAGTTCTGACAGCGGCAGTGGCCGTTGTCCTGACACTTATCGTTGCGGCAGCAGGCTACAACCACTGGTATTTCAACGAAAAATATATGACCCTGGAGGACAGTGGAATGTACGTAAAAGACAACTGCCTGTATTCTTCCAATAATCTCATCAACCGAATGAAAGTACAATACACAGAAGATGGAAAAACAGAGTTTGTCTACGCCATTGACGCACCCTATGCAGGAACTCTGGAACTGAAAGGTAATGATATGCTGCTTCAGGATTTTTCCAAAAAGACAGAGGAGCTATCACCGGAGGATGACAGCACCCCGGAGACGGTAAAAGAAGTTTATTATATGAGCGAGGAAGCCCAAAAGAAGAGCCTGGAATTAACGGAGCTGGAAGCAAAAGGGGATCTGGATGCAGCGGAGAAAATTGTGGATGAGATGAAGCAGGAATCGGAACTGATCTGGGCGGAATAACAGGATAGAAAAACATCAACATCTATGTTAAAATAAACCTCAGACAGCACTGGGAAAAAGTTCCATAAAAATTCCATATTCCATGCTGTAAGTAAAAAACAGACAGTAGTGATTTCCATATTTACTGCTGAAAGACAGGGGGACATAACATGTTATTTGTATGCTATCCAAAATGCAGTACCTGCAAAAAAGCCCAGAAATGGCTGGACGAGAGTGGCGCAGAATATACGCTGCGTGATATTAAAACGGACAATCCAACAGCGGAGGAACTGAAAACCTGGTGGGAAAAAAGCGGCCTTCCGCTGAAGCGTTTTTTTAATACCAGCGGAAATATTTATAAAGAGATGAAACTGAAAGATAAACTTCCGGAGATGAGCGAAGAGGAACAGCTTGCACTTCTTGCAACAGACGGAATGCTTGTGAAACGTCCGATTCTTGTAGCAGAGGATAAAATTCTGGTCGGTGCCAAAGAAAAAGAGTGGGAAGAGTATCTGATGCCATGAAAAAGAAACTGAATTATATAAATATCATCAAAGAAACGGTGATTCTGACCGTGGCAGTGGTGATCATCGCAGCGGCGGTATATTTTTTCCTGGTACCAAGCCATACATCAGTCAGCAGTATTTCCGGTCTTGGAATCGTGCTTTCCAACTTTGTGCCGCTGCAGCTGTCGGCTATTACCATGATCCTGAATGTGGTATTGCTGATCATTGGATTTATTACCTGTGGAAGAGAGTTTGGAGTTAAGACGGTTTATACCAGTGTGATGCTGCCGTTGTTTCTGGGATTGTTTGAGATCATTTTTCCAAATTTCGGTTCCATGACAGATAGTCAGGAACTGGATGTTCTGTGTTATATTCTGGTAGTGAGTGTGGGACTTAGCATTCTTTTTAACCGGAATGCATCCTCAGGCGGACTGGATATCGTGGCGAAGATCATGAATAAGTATCTCCACATGGAGCTTGGAAAAGCCATGTCCCTTTCCGGTATGTGCGTGGCACTTTCCGCGGCGCTTGTGTATGATAAAAAGACGGTAGTCTTAAGTATTCTGGGAACGTATTTTAACGGAATCGTTCTGGATCATTTTATTTTTGACCATAATATCAAACGGCGTGTCTGCATTATCACGAAGAAGGAAGAGGAGCTGAGGCAGTTTATCATCCACGACCTGCACAGCGGAGCCACGATCTATGAAGCCATCGGAGCTTATAATATGGAAAAACGCCGTGAGATCATCACCATCGTAGATAAAGGTGAATATCAGAAGCTGATGAAGTTTATAAACCAGGAGGACCCGAAAGCGTTTATCACGGTTTATAATGTATCGAATATGCGGTATCAGCCGAAGAAATAAAAATATTTTGCTGGAATAAAAAAACTCCCGGGACAAAAGGCCCGGGAATTTTTTTGCCATATTTTACAGGAAAATATATTTCAGGATAAACAGCACTGCCAGTACATACATCAGAGCACTGATCTTCTTTTCTTTGGCTTTGCCTGTGATCAGGTTGATGGCTACGTATGTGATAACTCCCATGGAGATACCTTCGGAAATGCTGTAGAAGAACGGCATTGCGATGATACATACATAACACGGGATCGCTTCGGCCATGTCGCTGAAGTCAATGCTGATTACGTTGCTGAGCATGTACAGACCAACGATGATCAGTGCCGGAGCTGTGGCGAAGGACGGGATTGCCAGGAAGATCGGGGACAGGAACAGGGACAGACCAAATAAGATGGCTGTTGTCACTGCGGTAAGTCCGGTTCTTCCTCCTTCAGATACACCGGAAGCACTCTCTACGAAAGTTGTAGTTGTGGATGTACCAAGAACTGCACCAGCAGTTGTAGCAACTGCATCTGCAAGAAGAGCACCCTTGATGTTCGGGAGCTTGCCTTCTTCGTCCAGCATGCCGGCTTTGGAAGATACACCAACGAGAGTTCCAAGAGTATCAAAAAGATCTACAAATAAAAACGCAAACAGGATAACAAGGAAATCCAGTGAGAAAACTCCGTCAAACTGCAGTTTTGCAAAGATCGGAGAAAGACTCGGGATGGAAAGTCCGTTGCTGAAATCCGGAAGCAGGTTGTAGAAACCAATCTCCGGGTTCGGAACATAAAGTCCGGCGAACTGACAGATGATGCCAAGACCCCATGTGATCAGGATACCCCAGAGGATGTTTCCTTTGACATTTTTTACAACAAGGATTCCTGTTACGATGATACCGATCAGAGCCAGGATAACGGTGATTCCAACATTGTTAAAGGAAGCCTCCACGCCTTTGGCTGCGTTATAACCTTCTACGGAGAAAAGCTGCAGCAGTGTGGAACCGCCGATTACGATGTTGGCGTTCTGTAATCCGACAAATGCAATGAAAAGACCGATACCAACACTGACTGCGGATTTCAGGTTCATCGGGATTGCATTGAAGATTGCTTCACGGATGTTAGTAAGTGAAAGAATGATAAATACGATACCTTCTGCAAAAACTGCAGTCAGTGCATACTGCCAGCTGTATCCCATTCCGATAACAACGGTGTAGGCAAAGTATGCGTTCAGTCCCATTCCGGGTGCCAGTGCGAACGGGTAGTTGGCGAAGATTGCCATCAGCAGCGTTCCAAGGAAGGCTGCCAGTGCGGTAGCTGTGAATACAGCTCCGGAATCCATGCCGGTCGCAGACAGGATGTTCGGGTTAACTGCCAGGATATACGCCATTGTCATGAAGGTGGTGATACCTGCCAGAACCTCAGTTTTGGCGTCCGTTTTGTTTGCGGACAGCTTGAAGATTTTTTCTAACATATTTCTTTCCCTTTCTTAAATATGTTTTTGGACAACATGTCTATTTTATCATATAAAAATTTTGTGTGCAATCGTTAGTGCTTAACAGATAATGTTATGTAAGGTGATTTTTGGCAAAATACTTTTACAAGCAGGCAATTTGTGTGTAAAATACAGGAAAGAGAGTATTCGATCTGCAGACAGGTTTATTTTGTGATGAAGGGAGAGTGGATAATGTCTGAGAAAAAACTGCGGAATATTACAGATGTGCTCTGTTTTCTGATGATCCTTGGGTACGTGATGTACCTTGTAGCTACCTGGGGAAATCTGCCGGAGAGGGTGCCGATCCATTTTAATGCGCATGGGATCCCGGACCGGTATGGGAAGAAGGGCAGCCTTCTTCTGGAGCCGATTTTGGGGCTGCTGATCCTGGCACTTCTGATGTTCTGTCAGAGATTTCCACAGTGGTGGAATTATCCGGTTGAGGTGACAGAGGAAAACAGAGAGCATATCTTTGAAATCGCGTCAAAAATGATGTCTGTGATCAAGCTGTTATCCATTGGAGTATGTCTTGATGCCGGGATCAGCGGGAATCTGGGAACGGCACCTATGTGGCCGGTGTGGATACTGATCACAGGGATTTTCGTGACATTGATCCTGGGGATCCGGGGGATATATAAGGCTGGTAAAGAAACTGGCATGGATGAGGATGATAAATCGTGAAGCGGTTACGTTTGTGATCATGCAGAAGAGTGGAAGGGAAATGTTCGATTTATTGTACTGAATATGGATGGAACCAGCGAAAGCGGATCGCGAATATCCGCTTGGCGAAATTATAATAAAAACAGGAAAGGAATCTCAGGAGCATATGGCAGATACAAGAACAGATGAGCTTTACAGAGCGCTTCAGTATAAGGGCTATCCCGATGAGCTGTGCCGGGAAATCGCCTATAAACATATGAATACCGATTACACAGCTACACGGATGCTGGGGTATTTATACAGGGTGACAAGTCCCAGAGTGGAGGATGTGATCGATGAGATGCTGGCGATCTTAAGTGACAGGGAAGCCATCGTCCGGAAGAAAGAGCTGGAGCACGCCCAGGCTACGATCAACAGCGTGTATCGGGAGGGTTTGTAACGGAAATCCCGGAGCTGTGCCAGTGCTGGCGGATCAGAAGCTTCATCCTTTAAGGAAAATCAGGAGATCATGGCTCTGGAGCATCATCTCCTTCCGCAGAAATTCATCATTGATAACTACATCAATATGAACGCACACTTTAATTTTATCCGTTTCTTTTAAACAGTATTGTTATTACGGTAGTGATTACTCTGATCGTAATTTATGCAAGTAATTGAAGATGGACAAAATAGTAATTGTATTAACTGATAAACCATAGTATAATACAAATATGAACACAACATATAAATCAAACAACAATGTCGTCTATTCCTGTAAATACCACCATGTAGTATGGTGTCCAAAGTATAGACGAAAAGTATTAATTAACGGTGTGGACGTCCGGCTGAAGGAGCTGCTCACAGAGTATGCTGCAAATCTTTCTGTAGACATTCTGGAGATGGAGATCATGCCAGACCATGTTCATATGCTTTTGGAAGTAGATCCTCAGTTTGGCATCCACAAAGCTGTAAAGTCATTTAAAGGCTATACGTCCAGAATTTTAAGACAGGAATTTCCCTATCTTAAAACGAAAATGCCGACTCTCTGGACAAACAGCTATTTTGTATCGACGGTAGGCGGTGCTCCGCAGGAAACAGTAAAACAGTATATTGAAAACCAGAAAACATCGCAGAGACAAAAGGATAAGATGGGATAATGCAAAAAGGAATTAAATTTAGGATCTACCCGAACAGAGAACAGAAAAACTTCATCCATCAGACCCTGGGATGTTGCCGGTTCATCTACAACCGGGGACTTGCCATGCGTAAGGAAGGCTATGAAAATGGGGAAAAGATCGGCTATTCCCAGACTTCCGCCATGCTGACTGAACTGAAAAAGCAAGAGGAGTTTGCCTTTCTGAAAGCAGCAGATTCCATTGCATTACAGCAGTCTTTGCGGGATCTCGACCGGGGATTTGTGAATTTCTTTGAGAAACGGGCTTCCTATCCAACCTTCAAAAGCAAACATAACCGGTTCCAGTCATACAGAACGGTAAATCAAAAAGATAATATTCGTATTGTGGGAAGATATATCAAACTTCCGAAACTTGGATTTGTTAAAATACGGCAGTCGATGGAAGTGGAAAAGATTAATCACGTGATCATTGAGCACACACCGGCTGGAAAATATTTTGCGGTTTTAAATGTTGATTTTGAACCGGAACCACGCTCAAATGCTGGCGGAACGATAGGGATTGATGTCGGGATCAAAGCGTTCTACTCCGACAGTAATGGAAATACGGTATCAAATCCCAGATATCTGGAACGCTCAATGCGAAAACTCATAAGAGAACAGCGCAGGCTTTCCCGAAAACAAAAAGATTCCCATAACCGCGAGAAGCAGCGGATCAGGGTGCCAAGAGTGTATGAGAAAGTAACCAATCAGCGGAATGATTTCCTGCAGAAACAGTCAACGATGCTGGTGCGTGAAAACCAAACCATCTGTATTGAAGATCTGAATGTTAAGGGGATGATCCGGAATCATAAACTGTCAAAATCGATAGCGAGTGTTTCCTGGGCAAAATTTTTTGAAATGCTGGAATATAAAGCTGGCTGGTATGGAAATGAAATTCACAGAGTACCAACGATGTATCCGAGCAGTCAGACCTGCAGCTGTTGTGGCTACAGAAATCCACGGATAAAAAATCTGGGCATTCGTATCTGGGAGTGTCCCAAATGCCATGCGGTTCATGACCGGGATACGAATGCAAGTATCAATATTCTGAAAAAAGGACTGCAGATGCAGTCTGCATAAAGATAAAAACTGTACCGTAGGGCATACGGGAACAGTATAAATATAGCTTGTGGACACTGTGTAAGACATTGCAGTACGGAGTGTCAAACAGGTCTGCGCTATGAGGGCGGAAGAATGGTGGATATGTACCGTACTCTGGACAGTATCCCGGTTCTTGCAAAAGCAGGCGGTATTCTGGTGATGACCGATGAGATCCGTGGAACAGAGGCGGAAAAGAATCCGGAAAGCCTGAATATCCGGGTATTCCCGGGTGCTGACGGAAGCTTCAGATTGTATGAGGATGACAACGAAACCTGTGCTTACGAAAATGGTGCCTGTGTATTTACGGAAATGGATTATAAGGAAAAGGATCAGGGAGTGTTTACCATTCATCCCGCACAGGGAAAAACAGAGCTGATCCCGGCAAAGAGAGCTTATACCGTGGAGTTCTGTAATTTTGCAAAAACAGGAACAGATACTGTGAAGGTTCTGGTTAACGGAGCAGAGACTGAGGCTGCTGTAAAATATGAAGAGAAGCTTCAGAAGATCTGTGTGGAAGTGGAAGCAGACACAGCGGCAGAGGTGCAGATCATTCTCGCTGGCGAAGTGGCAGATAATCAGACAAAAGAGCGTGTCTTTGATTTCCTGAACCAGGCAGAGATCGGTTTTGTACTGAAGGACAGATTATATCAGCTGATCACAGCAGGAAAGAAGCTGCCGGTTCTTTTATCTGAGCTTCAGTCCATGGAGCTGGACAAGGATCTTTATGGAGCACTGATGGAGATACTGACTGCGTAAAATATGAATAAAATCGCGTTTCCAAACCATACTATCATTATTATCAAAAGAAAGGATGATCATAATGATATTAAAGGAAAAAGAGCGCACAGTGATCCAGGATCTTCAGACACAGGAAAAAAGCTGCATTGAAAAATATGGAAAATATGCACAGCAGGCCAGGGATCCGGAGCTTAAAAGCTTATTTCAGACTCTTCAGAAAAAAGAGCAGGAGCATTACGATTCCCTGAGCCAGGTGCTTTCCGGTACAGTTCCACAGGTAAACTGTAATGACAGTGACGGCCGTGATTACCAGCCCAAGGCTGCTTACACATCGGTGATGTCCTCAGAGGATAAGGAACACGATGCTTTTCTTGCAACAGACTGTATCGGAACAGAAAAGCTGATTTCCGGAGAATACAACTCGGATGTTTTTGCTTTTGAAGACAGTGGTGTGCGGAAGCTTCTGGCAGATATCCAGGTGGAAGAGCAGAACCATGCGGAGATGCTTTACAAATATAAGACTGTGAACGGAATGTTCTGATATATAAAAAAGAGGGAGGATTTCAGTAATGGAATTCTTCCTTTTTTTGTTATATAATCAGGAGAACAGCAGGGAGAAATACTTTCCTGCAAAGAGAGGAGAATAAATATGAAGGGAACCAGCTGCGAATACTGTGCAAACTATACATATGATGAAGAGTGCGACGAATATTACTGTGATGTCAATCTGGATGAGGATGAATATTATCGTTTTGTGAGCAGTGATTACAAGGAATGTCCGTATTATCGTTCCGGAGATGAATATAAGGTGGTACGTCATCAGATGTGATACAGAGTAACGGAAAAAATAGAGCAGAAGATAATGTGATAAGACAAATGCAGGTTTTCCACGAAAAGGAATGCGAGTTTTGTGGAAAATCTGCATTTTGATGTTTTGATATGTGTAAAAGGATTCAAATTTGTAAAAATTGGCGTGTTTACATTTGAAAAAAATATCTTTATAATAAAAATATTGGTCTGACAGGTGGAACCTTTATATCATCCAGACGATGATAATGCTACAGGATTTTGTCTGAGACAAAATTTCGGGTAAGCGTCTGACAGACTTATAATAGATTTTTTGATTTGACGGAGGATGTGACAGATTGGATATTATAAAGAAATTCGGGGATATGGTGGGAGAGAGATCCATCAGGGATCCGGAAAAAGCACGAAAACTTCTTCTCACTGGATACCGGCTTCAGGAAAAACGTCTGCAGCTTTTTCCTGACAGGAAGCTTCCGGCTTCGGGACAGTATGTAGCCCGTGTAGTCATGCAGAATATTATCAAAGCCCTTGCAAAACCGGACGATACCGCTCTGGTGAGCATTTTTGTACCAGGAGAGCTTCTGACAGCAGCAGGGATCACTCCGTATTCCGTGGAGGCAATGTCCTGCTTCATCGCCGGAACCAGATGTGAGCAGGCATTTCTGGCACAGACGGAATCAGAGGGCTTTCCGGAAACCATGTGCTCCTATCACAGAGTTTTTCTGGGAGCGTCCATGACAGGATTGGTACCGAAGCCCAAATGTACCATCTACACAAACCTTGCCTGCGATGGAAACATGATGACGTTTCCTTATCTGAAACAGAAATATCAGATCCCGGGCTTTTATATTGACGTACCCTATGAAAAAAATCAGGATTCCATCAGCTATGTTGCAGATCAGCTCCGTGAGCTGAAGAAATTCCTGGAGGATGTAGGCGGGAAAAAAATCTCCGAGCAGTCGGTACAGCGTGCAGTTGCCAACAGCAATGAAGCGGCCTCCTATTACAGTAGCCAGCTTGCCCTCAGAAAGGATCACGATCCGGTGACTTCCCTGACAAATGAGCTGTATGCGATCTTTATGTGCCATCTTCTGGCGGGCTCAGAGGAATCCCTGAAATACACAAAAATGCTTCTTGAGGATGTGAAGAAGGCACCAAAGGGGGAAGGTCTTCATATTTTGTGGATGCATATGATGCCGTTTTTGCAGGAGCCGGTAAAGGATGTATTTAATTACAGCCAGAACGTGCATATCCGTGCCTGTGATTTTGTTGCAGACGGTTTTCAGCGGATGCAGGCCTCGGATCCTTATGAGGCCCTTGCGGAAAAAATGGTCAACTGCATTTACAACGGAAGTGTGAAGCAGAGGATCCGGCGTGCCCAGGAGCTGGCGAACCTTACAGAGGCAGACGGCGGGATCCTTTTTGCGCATTGGGGCTGCAAGGGAACCATCGGAGCTTCCAGCCTGATCAAAAATTCTCTGGAAAATGCAGGACTTCCAACCATGGTCCTGGACGGTGACGGCTGTAATCCGGCCAATTCCAGTGACGGCCAGGTATCCACACGACTTCAGGCATATCTGGAAATGCTGTCAGAAGGTAAGGAGGAAAAACGGTCATGATACATTACGTCTGTAAATATACACCGCTGGAGCTGTTTAAGGGCTTTGGCGAGGAATGTGCGGTTCTTGAGGAAATGCCGGAGAATTTTGAGCTTTCGGACCAGATCGCCCATGCTAATCTCTGCGGCTTCGGAAAATCTGTGATCCAGGCAGTGCTGGAGGGAAAGGTAGAGCAGCTTGTTCTTGTTAACTGCTGTGATTCCATGCGCCGTGTGTACGACATTGTGGAAAGTACCGGTAAATGTAAATTTCTGTACATGCTGGACATGCCTCATGAGGATAACGACTGTGAAAAGGTGAAGCTTGCCCAGGGCATCCACCGTCTGAAGAAAGCTTATGAGAAATTTTCGGGGAAAACCTTCGACAGAAGTGGATTTCTGAATGCTTTTTCCCATGAGCCTGTGGATAACCAGCCGTATATCGGTGTTCTGGGTGTCCGTGTCAGCGGCATCCTGGAAAAAATGATCCGGGATAATATCCGCATGGATGTGGAAAACCTGACCTGTACAGGTGGAAGACGTCTTGCAGTGATCCGTGAGGAGCTGGAAAAAATGGAAGACGATGCCATGTTCCTGGCTTATGCGGATGCACTTCTTTCCCAGATGCCCTGCTTTCGTATGAACAACAGCACCCGAAGAAACCGGCTGTATTTGGATCCGAACCTGAAGGGAATCATTTATCATACTATTAAATTCTGCGACTATTACGGATTTGAGTATGCAAGCATCAAGCGTGATATCAAGGTTCCGCTTCTGAAGATCGAGACAGATTTTACAAGCCAGAGTGCAGGACAGCTCCTTACCAGAGTGCAGGCTTTTGCGGAGACCCTGGAAGGCTCTGAGGATATGGACCCATCAAAAGGAATCAGCGAGGAGATAAGGAAAAAAATGGAATCAGGAGTTTATTATGTGGCAGGGATCGACAGCGGTTCCACAAGTACGGATGTTGTGATCCTGGATAAAGACGGAAAAATTAAATCGACCATGATCATTCCCACAGGCGGCGGCGCTATGATGAGTGCAGAGAAGAGCCTGGAGATGGCCGTGGAAAAAGCAGGGATCAGGAAAGAAGATATCGTGCGTATCGTTACTACCGGATATGGACGTGCCTATATTGACAGTGGTGATGACAGTATCACAGAGATTACCTGTCACGCAAAGGGCGCCCATTATCTGAATCCGAATGTGCGTACAGTTATCGACATCGGCGGTCAGGATATCAAGGCGATCAGCATTGACGAGAACGGTGCGGTAAAAAATTTCCTGATGAACGATAAATGTGCAGCAGGAACCGGACGATTCCTGGAAATGATGGCCCGTACTCTTGGACTTTCCCTGGAGGAGATGAGTACCCGTGGCCTGGAGTGGAAAGAGAACGTAGTGATCTCAAGCATGTGTACTGTATTTGCAGAGTCCGAGGTAGTTTCCCTGGTTGCCCAGAATAAGGACGTGGCAGATATCATCCATGGTCTGAATGTATCTGTTGCTTCCAAGGTAGGAGCTCTTGCAGCCCGCCTTGGCAAAAAGAATCCGGGGGAATACATGATGACCGGTGGTGTTGCCAGAAATAAAGGTATCATCCAGGCACTGGAGGAGAAGCTGGGTGCGAAGCTTTATATCTGTGATGAGGCACAGCTTTGTGGTGCGCTTGGTGCGGCACTGTTTGCTTATGAGAAGTGTAATGCGGCACGGTGATCAGATCAGACAAGTTGCCTGCGCAGTAAATGCAGAGTGTGAATATCCTTTTGGTCAGGGGCGGCGTGCCCACTCACTAGGCGAACAGCCACAGTTCTTTCGGAAGTACCGGCTGAAGTGTGAGAGATTTGAAAATCCGCACAGCAGAGCAACCTGTTGAACAGGCAGAGCTTCGTTGGTGAGCAGATTTTTGGCTTTTTCCAGACGGAGCAGATTCAGGTCAGCATGAGGGGTGCTGTCAAAAAAATTCCGGTAACAGGAATAAAACTGACTTTTTTCGAGATTAGCCATGGCGCAGAGCTTTTCTGTTGTCCATGGCTTTTCGTAATTTGTAAGCATTTCCAGACGGATTTTTTGGAACAGGCTGCAGAGCTCCGAGTCTGAAGACTTGCTTGTATCTGTACTGCGGAGTTCCCGCGAGGCTGTGATCATCAGTTGGCAGAGCAGGGCATACTCGTAGTCCCGGGAAAAAACTTCTCTGTTCAGATATTCATGCTGCAGCTTCTGGATACAGTGATCGATCTCCTGGCAGTCACTGGGGTAAAAAATTTCGTTGCAGGGAAGTCCGAACCGTTTTGCCAGGTTTTCTCCGCAGGAAAAATGGACATAACTGTTCCGGAATTTTCGCACAGCCTGATAATGCTGGGGATTTCCCGGAATATAAAAGATGCAGGCATTATCCCGGGTGACAGTAAGCTGACCGCCCAGATAAACCTTCATTGGTGTTTTAAATAAAAGAAAAAGAAAATCTCCGCTTCCCTCCGGCCGGAAAATCCTGTCGTAATCGGAGTTGGAACGGTTGTATTCGCAGAAATTTAAGGTGAAATCCATGAAAATGCTGCGCTCCTTTCATTACGTAGATCAGACAATCCGACTGTGGCATTATAAAGAACTTTCTGTCTGGAAGTATAAAGTAAAGTGACAGAGGGACGTCCGTCTGGTAAGATTGTCTTTACGATAAATCTTACCGGAAAAAAAGTCAACTGTTTCGGAAGATAATCACTGGTATGGATAGAACAGGATGGTAAAATGAAACATAGAAACGGTTGATTTCCGCTGAGAGTGTATGAGCGAACAGAGGCGTAAGAGCCGGTATACGGCGGAATCGGAAACAGAGCTAAATGCGGTAGCAGCAGAAAATAATAATTTACAGGAGGATTTTTACAATGAAAAAAGCGCAGATCATCGTGGACAAATATTTCCTCACCGGAAAAACAGACAAAAGGATCTATGGTTCCTTTATAGAACATCTCGGACGTGCGGTTTATGAGGGGATTTATCAGGAAGGCAGCCCTCTTTCTGATGAGCAGGGATTTCGGAAGGATACTCTGGAGCTGGTAAGGGAGCTTCAGGTACCGATCGTTCGTTATCCGGGCGGAAATTTTGTATCCGGATTCCGTTGGGAGGATAGTGTCGGGCCGAAAACTCAGCGTCCGTCCAGACCGGAGCTGGCCTGGGGTGTCATCGAGACAAACCAGTTTGGACTCAATGAGTTTGTGGACTGGTCCAGAAAAGCCGGCAGCGATGTGATGATGGCAGTAAACCTGGGAACAAGAGGACCGGAGGATGCGAAAAATCTTCTGGAATACTGTAACTTTAAGGGAGGTACCTATTACAGTGATCTCCGTAAGGCTCACGGCTATGAACAGCCGCATGATATCAAATTATGGTGTCTCGGAAACGAGATGGATGGTCCGTGGCAGATGGGACATAAAACTGCGGCAGAGTACGGAAGAGTTGCAGCAGAGACTGCCCGCCTGATGAAATTTATGGATCCGGAGGTTGAGACTGTTGCATGCGGAAGCTCCAGTCTGGAAATGCCTACCTTTGGCTCCTGGGAGTATACGGTTCTTGACGAGGCTTACGATCAGGTGGATTATCTTTCCCTGCATCAGTACTATGGAAATGCATCGGGAGACACTGCCGATTTTCTGGCAAGCTCCAAGGGTATGGATGATTTTATCTCAGGAGTGGTTTCCATCTGCGATGCTGTAAAAGCAAAGAAGCATGGAAAAAAACAGATCAATCTTTCCTTCGACGAATGGAACGTATGGTACCACAGCAATGAACAGGATAAAAAGCTGGAAAAATGGGTACAGGCGCCCCATCAGCTGGAGGATGTTTATAACTTTGAGGATGCACTTCTTGTGGGAAGCATGTTGATCACACTTCTCCGTCATGCAGATCGTGTAAAGATCGCCTGCATGGCACAGCTGGTAAATGTTATTGCGCCGATCATGACATCTGATACAGGCGCATGGCGTCAGACGATCTTTTATCCGTATATGCTGACAAGTGTGTTTGGAAGAGGAACCGTCCTTAATACACAGGTTCTCACACCTATATATGAAAGCAAGACTTATGGAGAAGCTCCATATCTGGATTCTGTGTGCGTCTGGGATGAGGAAAAGGATACGCTGACGATCTTTGCAGTGAATAAGAGTCTGGATGAGGATATGGAAGTTTCCTGTGACTTGAGACAGTTTGAGGGATATAAGATCGTAGAGCATATCGTGCTGAACAATGATGATCTTCAGGCAGTCAATACAGAGACGCAGCCCGAGAATGTAGTTCCTGTAAAAGCCAGTGCAGAATGCTCAAAGCTGGACGGCGGAAAACTGGAAGCAGTTTTTGCAAAACACAGCTGGAATATGATCCGTCTTGCAAGATAAACGTGGGTGAAGTATAGTAAAAGCAGTAACAGAAAATGTAAATCATGCTACATTATGGGAGGTCTTTTTTATGTACACACCTGCAAAGGAACGCTACGAAACTATGGAGTACAACCGCTGCGGTGAAAGCGGTCTGATGCTTCCGAAAATGTCTCTTGGATTATGGCATAATTTCGGAGATACTTCTGATTATGAAAACATGAAGCAGCTGTGCTTTACAGCTTTTGACAATGGTATCACACAGTTTGACCTTGCCAATAATTACGGACCTGCCTATGGAAGTGCGGAACGGAATTTCGGCAAGATCCTGAAAGAAGAACTGATGCCATACCGTGATGAGCTGATCATCACAACAAAGGCAGGCTATGATATGTGGGAGGGCCCTTATGGAAACTGGGGCAGCCGCAAGTATCTTCTGGCAAGCCTTGACCAGAGCCTGAAGCGCATGGGTCTGGAATATGTGGATATTTTTTACCATCACAGAATGGACCCGGAGACTCCGCTTGAGGAGACTATGGGGGCGCTGGCAACAGCGGTTCAGCAGGGCAAGGCCCTTTATGTGGGACTTTCCAATTATGATGGAAAAACCTTAAGTCAGGCGGCAGCGATCCTGAAGGATCTGAAATGTCCCTTTGTGATCAACCAGAACCGGTATTCCATTTTTGACAGAACTGTGGAAGAAAACGGTCTCAAGAGAACCACCGGCATTTTGAAAAAAGGTCTGATCACCTTCAGCCCTCTTGCTCAGGGACAGCTGACAGACCGTTACCTGAACGGGATCCCGGAGGACAGCCGTATCCGCAAAGATGGAAGATTCCTTAAGGAAAGTGTGCTGACGCCGGAGCGTCTGGATCAGGTCCGGAGACTGAACGATCTGGCAGTCCAGCGTGGAGAGAAGCTGGCTGATATGGCACTTGGCTGGCTGCTTCAGCATAAGGAAGTTACCAGTGTTCTGATCGGAGCTTCCAAGCCGCAGCAGATCCTTGATAATGTGAAAGCGATCCACTGTGCACCGTTTACAGCTGAGGAGCTACGTCTGATCGACGAGATCTCAAAATAAGATTTATATACTTCCTGTTTTACTATGAAAAGTAGTGAAGCAGGGAGTTTTTTATGTCGAAATAATTGTTTAACTGAATTAGGAAAGTTTCCGGGTTACTGTTTACTGGTAATATTCCGCGAGGTGTTTTTTGTGAGCGAAGGTCACAGAAAACCCGAGACATACCGCGCGAATTTATGCGATTAGCATAAATTCTGTGCATCGCGAAGCGTGTTGCTGAGAACGGAGTGAACAGTAACGTCTCCGGCGGGAGTGCAAAGAGCAATAAGCAGTGGAGGTTTGACAACGGGATAGGTGTGTGCTATATTGAAAAACAGAAAAGAAAAGAGCCAGCGGGAGCTTGTGTGACAGGCTGAGAGGAAGATAGATCTTCGACCGTACCTGATTTGGGTAATGCCAACGGAGGGATTGTGATCTGAGAGCGTGTCTCCGTGGAGTTTGCCATGGGATGCGCTCTTTTCGGATGCAGGAATGGAACTGGAATGGTCTGACAATGGGGGGATGTGAAAGTGACAGAGACTGCATGTGGAGCTTCTGCGAAAGAGCGGGCAGGAAGGGGAGCGCCTTAATGTCTGGCAGGAGAGTGATATTCCGGAGGATTTTTCCGGAAGGATCATGTAAGCGATGGGAATCCGTGTTTTCGGAGTGAGAGGAAGTAAGGGAACTTCGACCGCCAAAATCTAAGGGCAGACTGCAGCAGACGGGAAGCTTTTGCCCGGATCTGACAGGGTTCTGCCTGATATTTCAGGGAGGAAAAACACTATGGAAAAACAAAGGATGCACACGCTTCGTATGGTAATGCTGGCAATGATGGTTGCGATCGGTGTCGTTATTTCACCGATCCTGAGGATTGAGGGAATGTGCCCCACGGCGCATCTTGTCAATATCGTATGCTCGGTTCTGATGGGACCGTGGTATTCCCTTCTCTGTGCGACCATGATCGGCGTGATCCGTATGATGTTCATGGGAATCCCGCCACTTGCACTGACCGGTGCAGTATTTGGCGCATTCCTTTCAGGTGTGTTCTACAGACTTTCCAAAGGCAAGATCATCTGCGCGGTGATCGGTGAGATCTTTGGAACGGGTATCATCGGATCCATGGTTTCTTATCCGGTGATGGCATTCCTGATGGGAAGAGGCGGACTGACAGCATTTTATTATACGCCGATGTTCCTTGCAGCAACCACAATGGGAGGATGTGTTGCCTATATTTTCCTGAAGGCTCTGAGTAAAGCAGGTCTTCTGGTGAAATTCCAGGCAGCTTTGGGTTCAAAAACATATGAGACAAAGAATTTTACAACTGCGAAAGCGAATTAAAGAAGAAAAGCCGCTGATCCATTGCATCACCAATCCGATCTCGATCCATGACTGTGCCAACGTGGTCCTTGCAGTAGGTGCAAGGCCGATCATGGCGGAGCATCCGGCAGAGGTGACAGGTATTACGGCATCGGCTGGTGCGTTGATGCTGAATCTCGGGAATATTACCGATGCCAGGATCGAGTCAATGAAGCGTTCTATGAGAACAGCGATGGAAAATAAGATTCCGGTTCTTCTGGACCTGGTAGGGGTTGCCTGCAGTGATCTCAGGCTGGATCTGGCACGGGAGCTTTTAAGGATCGGTCATCCGGCAGTGCTGAAGGGAAATATGTCAGAGCTTCTGGCTGTTTCCGGGCTGCCGTCTCATGCGATCGGAATCGATGCGGGTGTCGAGGATGCTCTGACTGAGGAAAATATCGATGGAGTCAGTGAAGTGCTTAAGGCTTTTTCCAGAAATAATCAGGCAATCGTGCTGGCTACCGGGAAACAGGATTTTGTTACGGATGGTGAACGGGTTGTTCTGGTACAAAATGGCAGTGCGGCGCTGTCCGGGATCACAGGAACCGGCTGTATGGTCGGTGCACTGACTGCGGCGTTTTTGCCGGGGTGCGAAGATAATATTGCGAAAGAGATGACGGATAGTATAGAGGCAGGTGTCTGGTCTGGCGTTGAGATGGAATTAAATGGGAGATCCGGGAATTATCTGGCTGCGGCAGTGCTTGGTACTGCACTTATGGGTATCGCCGGCGAGGAAGCGGAGAAGATTTCCCGCGGTCCGGGAAGCTTTCAGGTAAATCTGCTGGATGAGATCTATGGGCTTTCGGATCGACAGCTGCTGGATCTGTTGAAGATTGAAATGTACTGAAAAAGAGGGGATTAGGATGGATAGAAAAGATTTGGATGTAACGTTGTATCTGGTGACGGATAGTTCTTATCATACGGAGGAGTCTTTGCTCCGTACGGTTGAGGAGGCTTGTAAGGGTGGTGTGACTCTGGTCCAGCTTCGCGAGAAGAATAAGGGTGGACGGGAGTATCTGGATAAGGCTTTTAAGGTGAAGGAGATCACAGATCGTTACAATGTGCCGCTGATCATTGATGATCGTGTGGATGTGGCGCTGGCCTGTGATGCGGCTGGTGTGCATGTTGGAGCTTCTGATATTCCGGTTGCTGTGGCAAGGAAGCTGATGGGACCGGATAAGATCGTGGGGGCTACTGCCAAGACGGTGGAGGCTGCTGTGAAGGCTTATGAGGATGGTGCGGATTATCTTGGTGTGGGGGCGATTTATCCTACCACTACTAAGGTTGTGACGATCCTTACCAAGGTTTCTACGTTGAAGGATATTTGTGAGGCGGTTCCGATTCCGGCGGTTGCGATCGGGGGATTGAATGCCGGGAATATGGATGTGCTTGAGGGCGCCGGTATGAGTGGTATGGCGGTTGTTTCTGCGATCATGAAGGCGGAGGATCCGAAGAAGAATGCGCGGGAGCTGAAGGAGAAGATTGTTGCTTTGATGGGAAAGTGATTTAGGAAATGAATGGAGAGCAGTGGTGGATTTGAGGTTCATTGCTGTTCTTTTTTTGTTGAAATACGGACGCCCGTGAGGCGTGTGCTGCCTGTCGCCGGGGCTTCGTCGGGGGCTGGCTTCTAGGCTGCCGGAATTCTGCTAAAATCGTTTTCCAAAAGTCCGAACTCGCGTCTTGCAGCCGCTCAGACAGCGGACTTTTGAAAAACAACGCAGATTTCCGCCAGCCAAGAATCAGCTCCCCTCCTGCAGAGTCCGGCGACAGGCAGCACACGCCTCACGGGCTGGTTTTTCAAGGCGGCAGGGGAGGGTGGTTACTCCACCGGCAGATCTCTGTGTTCTACGCTGGTGGAGAATACGATCTGTGTTTTGGTGCGGCCGAACTGCTGGAGTTCGTTGATGAAGTGGTCCAGTTCCATGGTGGAGCGGAAGGCTACTTCGATGAGCATGGAGTAATCGCCGGTGACGCAGTTGCATTCGATGACGTTTGGGATGGACTGGATGAAGGGATAAAAGTCTTTTTTTTGGTTGGGTTCTACTTCCAGGTTGATGAATGCTTTTATATGATAACCGAGAAATATTGGGTTGATCTGGGCGTGGTAGCCTGTGATCAGCCCGTTTTTTTCGAGGTGTTCGATCCTGGCGGAGACAGCGGGGGATGAGAGGAAGACTTCCTTTGCGATTTCCTTTACCGGGGTGCGGGCGTTTTTCTGAAGCATTTCGATGATCTTTCGGTCGATGTTGTCGAGTTTGTGTTCCATGTAGAATGTCTCCTTTCGATGAAAAAATGTCATTTGTAACTGGTACAGAGCTGCGTAGGGAAGTGGATTGAAAATAGGTATTTCTGTATTGATTATACTGCGTGTGTTATCACAACACAAGAAACGACTTAATAAAAATAAGAAAAATAAAAGAAATTCTTAAAAAGATTAATGTAAACTATTGAAAAACACGGATAATCGTGGTTTTCCATTAAAAGTATTTACAAGCTACAAAGAAAGTGTTAGTTTCTTAGGCATCAGAAAAACAGCTGCTGATAAAAATGAAAATAACAGAATGATTTGTAAACAGTGAACATCCGTCGGACTGAAAAAATGAGATCAGAGGGCGGAGCAAATCAGATGTGCACAGGATCAGAAGAAAGAAGAGGGATGACAAAATGACAACAGAAACAAGACTGGAAGCAGATTCGATCGGAACTATGGAAGTGCCTGCAGAAGCTTATTACGGAGTTCAGGCTTTAAGGGCAAAACAGAATTTTCCTATTACAGGTACAAAGCTTCATCCGGTATTTATCAGGAACCTGGCACAGATTAAAAAAGCAGCAGCTATCACTAATAATAATGCAGGGCTTCTTCCGGAGGATAAGGCAGATGCCATTGTCAGAGCCTGTGATGAAGTGATCGCAGGAAAATTGGCTGAGGAATTTATCGTAGATGCCATTCAGGGTGGTGCCGGAACCAGCGCAAATATGAATATGAATGAGGTGATCGCAAACAGAGCCGGTGAGATCCTCGGATGTCCGAAGGGTAGCTATAAAATGGTCCATCCAAATGATCACGTAAACATGGCGCAGTCCACCAATGATGTGATCCCGACGGCCGGTAAGCTTACCGTTCTGGATCTCCTTGCACCTCTGGAAAAAGCACTGGTAAGACTTGAGAAGGAGCTTGCAAAAAAGGCAGAGGAGTTCGATGATGTGATCACTATGGGACGTACACAGCTTCAGGATGCAGTTCCGATCCGTCTTGGTCAGGTGTTCCACGGTTATGCGTCCATGGTTTCCAGAGACAGGAAACGTATCGAAAAGGCTCACAGGGAAATGTACACCGTAAACCTTGGAGGAACTGCAGTGGGAACTGCTATCAATGTTTCCGATTCTTATTTTTATAAGATCGTGCCAAATCTGGAAAAGCTTACAGGCTATCCGCTGAAACAGGCCGAGGACCTTTTTGACGCAACAGAAAATCTGGACGGCTTTGTTGCCGTATCCGGTGTAGTAAAAACCTGTGCGGTGAATCTTTCCAAGATGTGCAACGATCTTCGACTGATGTCTTCCGGCCCGAAAACCGGATTTGGGGAGATCAATCTTCCGGCAAAGCAGAATGGGTCTTCCATCATGCCAGGTAAGGTAAATCCGGTCATTCCGGAGGTAGTAAGCCAAGTTGCTTTCCACATCGTAGGACATGATACCACCATTACCATGGCGGCAGAAGCCGGACAGCTGGAACTGAATGCTTTTGAGCCGGTAGTTTTCTGTAACCTGTTTGAGTCCATTACCACTTTGGAAAAAGCAGTGGATACCCTGATCGTAAACTGTATCACAGGAATCACCGCAAACCGCAAACACTGCAAAGACTTGATGGAAAGCAGTGCAGGAATCGCAACGGCTCTCTGCCCGCATATTGGCTACAAGGCGTCTGCAACCATCGCAAAAACTGCAGTAAAAACTGGCAAGTCTGTCTGGGAACTTGTTCTGGAACAAGGGATCATGACTGAGAAAGAGCTGGAAGAGGTTCTTGATCCGTATCTGATGACAGAAGTCGGAGAAGAGCGGAAAGAGGATGAAGCAAGAAGGAAAGCCTGCTGAGAAAGTTATCTGTACCAACGTATGACGGGAACGTCTGATGCAGCAATTCATTTCAGAGCAGCTGAACCTGATGCGGGATTTTATGGAAATGCTATAGGCAGATCAGGAATGAGATATCAATGAGTACTATAAGGAGACTTGTCACAGTGCAGGTCTCCTTTTATAATGGAAGAAACGCGATAAGAAAAGAAGGGAAAGATACATGCTTAAACGAACAGCCATCCGGGCACTTTGTAATACAACGGCATATCAGAGAGGTCTTGATATTTATCGTACCGGAAAGAGGATCCAGTCGCTGGATATTAAGTCGGAAGGAGCTGTGGATAAAATATCTGCAGCAGTGAAGGGAAGTGGGCGTAATGTATACAATACAGGCTTTCAGTATGATACAGAAGCGGACCGCATAAAAGAAGCATACTGTGACTGCCCGGCTTTTCGCAGCTATTCCGGGATCTGTAAGCATTGCGTGGCAGTGCTTCTGGAATATGGAGACCGTAAGGCCTATGAGCGTGTGGAAATCCGCAGACAGCAGGATGAGGAACAGAAGCAGGCAGAGTTATTCAGCGGAACAGCATTTCCGGTTGCTTTATCCGGACCAGGGCAGCCTGCAACGAAAACCACCGTTGAGCTGAAAAGCCTCCTTAATCGCCAGCTATACAGCCGTATGCTTCCGTTTTCCGGGGATCCGTATTTTGGCAGGGTGGAGCTGGAAACCTGCCTGAAATTTAATTCTGTGAGAAATTGTTTTACCGTGGAATTCCGCGTTGGCTGTGAGAAAAAATATATCCTCAAGGATGTGTTGGCCTTTGTGTGGAATCTGGATCATAATGAGAAGGTTTCTTATGGAAAAAATCTGGAATTTATCCATTCCGATGAAGCCTTTTCAGAAGGATCCAGAAGCGTGCTGGCCTTTATCCGGGAATGGGTCGAGAATCATCACGGTACTTACATGTCCAGATATGAACAGCTGAAGAATATAGCTGTGGAAAAGGTGAGGGATCTTACCGTTGACAGAAAAGAACTTGAAAATCTGCTTCTTATACTTGGCGAAAAAAGTTTCAAGTTCAAAATGAACAATGATCCGGAAACAACATGGCATTCTGCCAGAGAAATTCCGGACAGGACGCTGATGATCCGGAAGAAGGATCAGGGGTTATCTCTTGAGATCGCGCCGGTATACAGTGTGACAGGCATATGGTATCATATGTATTTTGATAATGCGAAGGTATATCTGGTTTCCAGGCAGGAGCTTGGAGCAGTGGAGGAATTTGTTGCCTGTCTGGAGCGGCTTCCTGCAGGCCGAGGCTTTATTGATGAACCGGATGTGCCTGCGTTTGTGCGTGAGCTGCTTCCTTCCCTGAAAAAATTTTTCCACTGTGATCTCAGGGATTTCCCGGAAGAAACAGGTCTTGAATGCTACAAGGCTGCATATGAGATCTATCTGGATGCGCCGGAGCGTGACTGGATCACCTGTAGGGCATTTTCTGTTTACGGGAAGGATAAATTTTCGGTTTTTGACCGAGATGTGTCTGCCCGTACCAGGGATATTCCGGGAGAGCTTGGTGTGTTTGCGTTGCTGTCAAAATATTTTAACGGATATGATGACCAGCGGATGGAGCTGGCATTGGATTGTCGTGCCGAGGAACTGGAATCTTTGTGCAGGGAAGGTTCAGGGAAGCCCGACAGTGTGAAAGCTTCCGAAGAAAAGCTCTACCAGCTTCTTACTGAAGGAATCCCCGCCATGCAGAAAGTTGCAGCTGTCTATATTTCCCAGTCCATCAAACAGATGAGGGTGACAAAGCTGCCAAACATTCGTCTTGGCGTTTCTCTGTCAGCCGGACTTCTGAACCTGGATCTGGATGTGGAGGGGATGGATCAGGCGCAGCTTTTTGATATTCTTTCCAGGTACGATCGCAGGAAAAAATATTTTCGCCTGAAGGATGGCAGCTTTCTGGATGTTTCCGATGGTCAGCTCAGGGAGCTTTCTGCTCTGAAAAATGGACTGCAGATCAGTGATCGTGAACTGAAAAAAGGAAAGACTCAGGTTCCGGCCTATCGTGCTATGTATCTGGACAGTCAGCTGAAGGGCGGCGATCTGATCAAGGTAGAGAAGGACAATGCCTTTCGTGCGTTGATCCGGAACATGCAGACAATGGAAGAACATAAATTTCAGATTCCCAGGGAGCAGGAAAAAATCCTCCGGGGCTATCAGAAAGAGGGCTTTTACTGGATCAAAACTCTGAAGCATAATCAGTTTGGAGGGATCCTGGCAGATGATATGGGACTTGGAAAAACCCTCCAGGTGATCACTTTTCTCTGGTCAGAATTTCAGGAATCTGCGCCGGGAGAAAACAGACGTGCTCTTGTGGTAACGCCAGCATCACTGGTATTTAACTGGATGAACGAGATCGAACATTTTGCACCGGGACTTCCGGCTACTGTTGTGACTGGTGATGTGAAGGAGAGGAAAGCACTGATCAAAAATGCGGGAGAACGGGAGGTTCTGATCACTTCCTATGACCTTCTGAAACGGGATCTGAAGGCTTATCAGAACCTGGATTTTGCTGTGCAGATCATTGATGAGGCGCAGTATATCAAGAATCACGGAACTCAGGTGGCAAAGGCTGTGAAGGAGATCCGGTCGGAATTCAGGCTTGCGCTGACCGGTACACCGGTGGAGAACAGGCTCAGTGAGCTGTGGAGTATTTTTGATTTTCTGATGCCGGGATTTTTGTATTCTTATGAGAAATTCCGCAAGGAAATAGAGCTTCCAGCTGTGCAGTACAGCAATTCCGATGCGATGGAGCGTCTGCAGAAAATGATCCGTCCTTTTGTGCTGCGGAGATTGAAGAGGGATGTGCTGAAGGATCTTCCGGATAAGCTGGAAAAAGATATGTTTTCCCCGTTGGAAAGCGAGCAGAAGGAGCTGTATGAGGCCCATACGGAACGGCTTCGCCTGATGCTTGGGATGCAGTCGGATGCGGAGTTTCGCACTTCTAAACTGCAGATCCTTGCAGAGATCACGAGGCTGCGGCAGATCTGCTGTTATCCGGGACTTGTATATGAAGGATACAAAGGGAATTCTTCCAAGCTGGAGATGTGCATGGAGTTGGTTCAGAATGCGGTGAATGGCGGACATAAGCTCCTGTTGTTTTCCCAGTTTACTACCATGCTGGATGTGCTGGCTGTCCGTCTGAAAAAAGCAAAAGTTTCTTTTTATATGTTGACCGGATCGACTTCCAAGGAAAAACGGGCGCAGATGGTACATGCATTTAATGAGGATGATACTTCTGTTTTCTGCATTTCATTGAAAGCAGGAGGAACAGGCTTAAATCTTACTGCGGCAGATATCGTGATCCATTATGATCCCTGGTGGAATCTTGCCGTGCAGAATCAGGCAACAGACCGTGCCCACCGCATCGGTCAGCAGAACGTTGTCAGTGTCTACCGCCTCTTTATGAAAGACACCATAGAAGAACGAATCCGGGCTCTTCAGGAAAGAAAACGGGAACTGGCTGATGAGATCTTAAGCGGCGAGGGAATCGGCCAGGCTTTGATCAGCAGAGAGGAAGTACTGGAGCTGCTAGGCAGGTAAAATTCTTAACTGGATCAAGTAAGTTCCCTGCTTCAATTACGAAAAGCAATACGCGGTGAGGGGACTTGCTTGTATCGGGAAGAATGCAGGCTGTGAATATCCGCCTGACTCAACAAAAACACCCCCGATGGAAATCGCGTGTGTAAATCACATACGATATCCGTCAGGGGTGTTTTATTTTATGCAAAAAACTTATCGTACAGACCAAAGAAGAAGATAAACAGAATGATCAGCGGCAGGATATAAGTGATGTATCCGCGCATCCATTTCCGGATCTTCATGCCTTTTCCGGTGTTGGCTTCTTTTGTGAAGTTTTCCCAGCCCCAGCCCCGTTTGGAAACACAGAAAAGCAGGTATACAAGAGAACCAAGCGGGAGCAGAATGTTGCTTACCAGAAAATCTTCAAGGTCGAGAATTGCGCCGCCGAATACCTTGAGCCAGTCCCAGGACCATACATTGTATCCAAGTACGCATGGCAGAGACAGAAGGATGATGGCGATGGCATTTACAAGACTGGATTTTTTTCGGCTCCAGCCGGTAAGCTCCATACCGCAGGAAATAATATTTTCAAATACAGCCAGGATGGTAGAGAAAGCTGCAAATGACATAAAGATGAAGAACAGGCTTCCCCACAGTCTTCCAAGCGGAATGTGGTTGAAAATATTCGGCAGTGTGATGAAGATCAGGCTCGGTCCGGAAGTCTGGTCAACATTGAATGTGAAACATGCCGGGAAAATAATAAGTCCGGAGGTGATCGCAACAAAAGTATCCAGAAGCGCAATATTCATGGATTCACCAAGCAATGCATGATCTTTTCCGATGTAGCTTCCGAAGATAGCCATAGCACCGATACCAAGGCTGAGAGTAAAGAATGCCTGGTTCATAGCACCGGTAATGGTAGAAATAATACCGATCTCTTTCATACGCTCGAAATCCGGGATCAGGTAGAATTTCAGTCCCTCTTTGGCACCATCCATGGTAAAACTGTTGATGGCAAGAACAACCATGATCACCAGAAGAGAGATCATCATAACCTTGGTAACTTTTTCAAGGCCGTTCTGAAGACCGCGGGAGCAGACAAAAACACCTGCAATAACAACAACGATCATCCAGAATCCCATAGTAACGGGCTGGCCAAGCATGTTGGTAAACTGTCCTGCAACACCGTCGGAATCAAGTCCCTGGAATTTACCGGTGGCTGTCATATAGAAGTAATTCAGCATCCAGCCTGTAACAGTGGTGTAAAACATCATCAGGAGATAACATCCGATCAGAGTGATATATCCATGGATGTGCCATTTCTGTCCTGGTTTTTCCAGTGCGTAATATGCTTTGACAGGACTCTTCTGGCTGGCACGTCCAACAGAAAACTCCATAGTCATAACAGGAAGTCCAAGAAGGGCCAGGAAGATCAGGTAAAACAGTACGAATGTGCCGCCACCGCCCTGTCCGGCCATGTAAGGAAATTTCCAGACGTTTCCGATTCCGATGGCACAGCCAGCAGAAATCAGAATGAATCCCAGACGGGATCCAAGTTTTTCTCTTTCTTTCATAACTCACCTCATTGTTGCAGTTTGGTAAACTGCTATTTGTATAAAGTCGCAAGTTTTATCTTAACACATTCCTCGATATTGCACAATAAAAAGAACTTGCATTTTGCATAAAACATATGTTAAAATAAAACATTATTTTAACAAGGTAAAGTGGTGGATCGTTACACTTTAAAGAAATAAAAACATCAACAGAATCTGAATGTCCGCTTTAATAACTATTCTCTTCAGTCAGGGATACGAAATTTTTCGGAGAGATCCCGTAATATTTCCGGAAACATTTACTGAAATATCCGGAATCAGAAAATCCGCATAAAGAAGCTACATTTTGAATGGAAGGGCTGTCTTCCAGAAGAAACTGTCTGGCTTTTTTCATGCGGCAGACATTGATATATGAGGTAAGTGTAACTCCGGATTCCTGACTGAATACAGTAGAGAGATGCTGGGGATTGACAAAAAAATGGGAAGCAATGGTTTCAAGACGAAGATCCGGCTGATTAAAATTCAGACAGATATATTCCTGAACCTGGGATACAAGAGCTGACTTCCGCGGATTTTTTTCATCAGCAAGAGAATCCAGAACTGCCTTGCAGGTAGACTGGAGCAGTTGTTTTAACTGCAGGGCACTCTGGCAGTTCTGGTAAGTATTCAGGGCGTTTTCCAGAAGAGGAAAAAGCGTTTCACGCTGACTGCACTCCGTGATAAAACCGTCAAGTACAGTAAGAAAAGCAGCAGCTACACTCCAGGTCTGCCGGATATGGATTTTTTTGGTGATGATATCGTTGAAATATTCATCAATATATTTACAGAGAGCCGGTGAATTTTGCTGGCGCAGAAAGATCAGGATATCATTATAAACCAGAGGCTTTAATGTAAAATCACCGGAATGGGACTGGGGCGTGAAATAAAGAAATCCGGAAGAAGACGCAGTTCTGTTATGAAAAACAGAAAGAGCCTCTTCATAGGAATAGCGGATTCCTTCCACGCCTTCATGAGGTGTTCCACAGCAGAAAAAAGTGGAAATCTGTGCGATATTATCATATATCCCGGCAAGTCTGAGACAGGATTGTTCCAGATCGGTAAAAGAAAAATCAGAGCTTTTTTCCATGATGATATACTGTCTCATCTGAGAATAGTCAATGTAAATAAGCTCTTTGCACACAGGCTGTAAGATTTCCCTGCATATATTTTCCAGGATGGTGTGGAGCAGAGAAAAATCACCTTTTTCATCCCATATTTCCGGATTGGCATTGTGGATCTCCATAAGAATGGTAAGATAATCGGAAGTTTTATGAACCGGAATTTTTTCCAGATCATCCGGGGAAATGGTTGTTCCACTGATCACTTTCTGGAAGAAATTAAGCTGCATTTGTCGTGTATACAGATCGCGGAACTGAAAATAATTATTCACATAACTGTTTCTGGAATTTTCCTGATCGATCTCGTCACTTACTTTCTGGAGTGTCTCCATAAGCTCCCGGTGATCCAGTGGCTTCAGGAGGTATCCGCGGACCTGAAGAGAGATGGCTTTTTTGGCATAGTCAAAATCTTCGTATCCTGTGGAAAGGATGAATCTGGTATGACAGTCTGTTCCAAGAGCTGCAATCATATCCAGACCGCTCATAACCGGCATGGATATATCCACAAGGGCAATATCGGGTTTGACATTTTCAATAAGCTGGATTCCGGCCTGTCCGTTATTAGCTTCCCCTGCAATGTTATAAATGTTTTGTTTTTCAAGAAAATTGATCAGAGATTTTCTGAAAAAAATTTCATCGTCAATAATTACGAGTGTTTTCAATTTATATTTCCCCCTCAATCAGATTTTTTTGTCAGGTATTACTATGGTTACAGTGGTTCCCTTTTCAGGTGAACTTTCGATGGTGAGTCCGTAATTCTCACCGTAGAGAAGAGCAATCCTGTGGTTGATACTTGGAAGCCCGAAAGAATGTCGGGCAGTTTTGAAGTCTCTGATAGAACGGTTAAGTTCGGCAAGTTTTTCCGGCGGGATACCGGAACCATTATCAGAAACAGAAATACAGATGGTACCATTTCTGATAGAAACATTTAAGTGAATATGGCATATCTGGCTGGTAAGTCCGTGGACAAAAATATTTTCCACAACAGGCTGTATGGTCAGCTTGGGTATCTCTGCCCCATGATCCTCCCAGGACGGCTCATAGGTGATCTCGTAATCAACAAAATCCATATACCGCAGATTCTGGATATAAAGATACTGTTCTGTAAGAAGCAGCTCCTGGCGCAGAGGAATGATAAACTGTCCCTTTGAAAGAGAGTTTCTGTAGAAAGATGACATGGAAGACACTGCTTTTACTGCAGTATCATTCATGTCAAGTTCTATGAGAGACTTGATGGTGTTTAAAGTATTATAAAGAAAATGGGGATTGATCTGGGACTGTAAAAGACGTACTTCCATTTTCTGTTTGGCATTTTGTTCCTCATAGATATCGTTAAGTAATGTCTGGATCTTCTGCATCATAAGGTTAAACTGGTTATAGAGAACTGCAAGTTCATCATTTGAAGAGTAACTGGCAGAAATATTCAGCTTTCCGGCAGACGCAGATTTCATTTTTTCTACAAGTTTCTGTATAGGTGCGGTGACAGTACCTGTACATAATATGGAAAAAAATACAGATAAAATAAACACTACAATGCTGATCAGAAGAATGTTGTGCAGGATCACCATATGATCCAGAGTCAGGCTTTCCAGAGGAATCAGGTTGATCACATTCCAGTTCAGGTCAGGATAGGATTTGCAGATAAAAAGAGTGTCAGTGCCGTCTACGGAAAAAAACTGCCTGTCGGTTTCTGTCAGGGTTTTATAATTCTCTGAACTGATTTTTGTATAGGATGAGAAGTCTTTATAAATACCTCCGGATGAAGAAGAGGAAAGTATCTGTCCATTTTCATCAGTAATATAGAAATCCCTGGAAGAGCTGTCCGGAAGGTCGCGGAATGCAGAGGAAATATTTGTTTCTCTGATCAGAAGGACCAGGGCGCCCAGATATTTGGTGTTATCAATGTTTGTAATACTTTTTAAGGCTACAAAGGTTGGCTCCCCACTTATCTGGAAGGGTCCGAGAAACTGAAAGGCCAGATTAGTCTGAAGGCTGTCAAGGACTTCGGGACCTAAAATGGAATCAAGCTGATCTGTTTCTGTGGTACTGCTGTGAAACCAGTGGTTTTCTGTATCCAGGATATCCCAGGCATAGATGTTTTTGTGAAGTCCGATGATACGCTGGGCCTGGTCTGTAAGCTCGGAATTTACCAGAAAATGTTCCAGTGTGTTTTCGGGAACTGTGGGATTTTCTTTTAAAACATCGGCGATATTGCTGTTGATGGAAAGGGTGATGGCATAGTTTGATATATTATCGATCTTTTCTCCAAGGTTGCTGGTGATCAGGGATAGCTGCTGCTGACTGGAAAGTGCGGCACGCTTGATCAGTACTTTTTTGGATGCAGTATAAAAAAACACGGAAGTAAGCATGAGTATCAGAGAACTGAGCAGCAGATATGTAATAAAAAGCCTGCGTTTCAGACTGATTCCTAAAAATAAGTGAAACACCTTTTTTTTCAGATTTTCTATCATGGAATCCCCCCTCTGGTTTTATTGGCTACATTATATAATAAGGGAAAAATTCTCACAAGTGTGGGGGAAAGATTGGAGAAAATATTCCAGGTACAGCGAAGATTTTCCATGTATTTTTCCGGACGGATTTAATATAATGGTCTCATCGATAAGGAAAGCGGAACAAAATATTCAATCCGGATGAATAGAAATGTACCAAAAGGAGGACGAAAATGAAATTAAAAAAAGTGATGGCTGCTACACTTGCCACAATGATGTGTCTCTCTTCATTCAGCATGATGAATGTGTGGGCAGATAAAAAAGAGGATTCCGAACCACTTGTGATCAATTATATCAGTGCCAGGGGCGAAACAGATGCGGCACTGAAAACATTGAAGAAGCTTGCAGAAGATTATAAAAAAGATCACCCGGATTTTGAATTCAATGTAGAGTCTATTGCAGACAGAGAAACATATCTTCAGAAGATCAAGATCCTTGCATCCAGCAATGAGCTGCCGGACTGGTTTGACGCAGATCCGGAGGCATTTTTTGAAGGACTTTGCAAAAAGGATCTGATCTACAGTGTGGATGACCTTTATGATGAACTGGGTATCAAAGACAAGTTCTTTGATATTGCACTGAATTATCCGAAACTCAGTGACGGAAGCAATTACCTTATGACCTGGCAGGGAAATGTAGAGTATTTCTGGTATCACAAAGACATGTTTGAAAAAGCCGGAATTACTGAAACACCTCAGACACTGGAAGACCTCCTGGATGTGTGCAAGAAGCTGAAAGATGCGGGAATGACCCCGATATCCGCAGGAAATTACGACATGATCATGCGTTATCCTGCATTTAAGGCTTTCAGACTGGAAGGAAATGACTTCATTGACAATGCAAGAATGGGAAAAGAAAAATTTAATTCTGAGACAGGTATCGCAACAGCCCAGTATACACAGGATATAGCCCAGTATTTCAGTGAAGGATGGACAAGTTCAGATGCTACCGCACAGATGGATCTGTTTCTGAACAGTGGTGCGGCAATGTTATACACCGGAACATGGGATACACCGGATCTTACAGATGATGAGGGAAATCTTAAAGATGACATTTCCATGTTCAAACTTCCTGTAGACAGCGAAGGAACCGCTACAGGAGAAAATGATTACTATGCGAATTGTGGAATCGGAACTGCCATTCTCAAGGATTCCATGAGTGATGAGATGAAAGATTTCATCAGTTATGTATGGGATAATTTTGCTGATACGGCAATGTATGAGTTCAATATGCTTCCATCCATGATGCCAAGTGATTTGGAGAAGCTTCCGGAGCTTACACAGCAGATTTTAAGTGATCTTGAGAACTGCGGCACTTTTGCCCAGTGCTGGGATGTTCGTCTGGATCCTTCTACAAACGAGGTTTACAGAAAAGAGTTGGCAAGCCTTGGAATGGGAGAATCAACTCCTGAAGAGTTCTGCGAAAACATGGACAAAGCTGTAGAACAGTATGCATCTGATTATTTTGACACTGAAGAATAACTGAGAGAATACGCAGATGCGGAATTTTATCTGCATCTGCGTATGAAAGGGGAGAGGATATGAAGCCCAGAAATAAAATCCAGCCTTTACCGTTTGTTCTTCCTGCACTGTTCGTATATATTCTTACTGTTATCATCCCAATTCTGTGGTCAATGGGTTACAGTCTTTTTTCCTGGAATGGAATCGGTGATATGAAGTTTATCGGACTGGAAAATTATGTGAGGATGTTTCAGGATGAGACATTTCGTGAGGCTGTTGTAAATAATCTTAAATTTGTTGTATTGGGAAGTTTGTTCCAGTTATGTGCAGGACTGATCCTGGCAATTTTGCTTACACATATTTCCAAAGGTGGAAATATTCTGCGGGTTATTTATTTTATTCCATGTATCATTTCATCTATGGCGATCTGCCAGATTTTTTCCAAAATGCTTTCTGTCCAGCCCCAGGGCCTGGTTTGCTATGTGATGGAAAAACTGGGAATGGAACCTATCGCTTTGCTGGCAAATTCCCATACAGCGCTGATTACCATAACCCTGATCGATGGATATAAATACTGTGGTCTGTACATGATCATTTTTTATTCCGCATTTGTATCCATATCAAAGGATGTGATCGAGGCATCTACAATGGATGGCTGCAATGTTTTTCAACAGTATCGTTACATAAAGCTTCCACTGGTGAAAAATATATTCAGCATTGTCATTGTAATGCTTGTAAATGGTTGTCTGAAAACCTTTGATGTATTCTATATTCTTGACAATAAATCCAGATCAACAGAGATGGTGGCAACTTATATGTATAAAACCGCTTTTAATTCGGCTGACTTTGGCTATGGAAGTACACTGTCCGTTTTTCTGGTCATTGAATGTCTGGTAGCAGTAGGGATTATACAGAAATGCCTGGGATCGGCGAAAGGAGATGGGTCAGAATGATAAAATCAAGAAAAAATATACCTATTCGTGCTGTGTTCTATGTAGTGATCCTTATTTTTGTCATGATACAGGTCTACCCTATTTTCTGGGTTATCTGCTCCAGTCTGAAAACACCGGATGAAATGACATATACTGCACAGTATGCCCTGCCATCAGGATTTTATCTTGGAAACTATATCAGCGCACTGACGATCTCATCCATTCCAAGATATTTTCTTAACAGTACGGTTGTGGCAGTTCTCACACTTCTTGGCATCGTAGTCCTGGGATGCCCGGTTGCATTTGTGATCAGTAAGGTAAAGGTAAAATATGCCAATGCACTGATGGCATTTTTCCTGTTTGGAATGATGGTGCCTATTTTTTCCTGCCTTGTACCCATGTTCCAGATTTATAACAGGATCGGACTGAGAAATACATACTGGGCACTGGTGCTTCCGCAGATCGGGTTCGGACTTCCAATGTGTATCTATCTTTACACCGGATTTTTTAAATTTATGCCGGATTCTCTTCTGGAAGCGGCAGTTATTGACGGTGCCACAATGGGAACCACATTCCGCAAGATCGTGGTACCTATGGCTAAAAATACTACAATGACAGTTCTTACATACAATTTTGTTTTTGTATGGAATGAATTTACCTATGCCAATACGTTTATCTCATCTTCTGATATGAAAACTCTGCCAATTGGCCTGAATGACTTTGTGGGGCAGTTCGGAAGAGTGGACTGGGGAAGTACATTTGCGGCGATCGTAATATCGATCTTGCCTACACTGATCGTGTATTTTATTCTTAACAGGAACATAATCGAAGGTATGGCTGCAGGTGCGGTCAAGAGTTAGGAGGCTGAAATGGAAACAAGGATTGAATTGAAACAAGGATGGAAAATTTTGCAGGATGTTCATGATACAGGGGAAAAGATCGGGCTTTATGCTGCCAGGGAAGCAGATACTTCCGTAGGTTCCCAGGTGTCTGAATGGGAGGAACTGGAGGAACTGAAACATCTGCAGCTTATCTATGCCAGACAGCCATATTTCGGGCGTGAACTGAGATATTTCAATCAGGCACCCTGGTGGTACAAAACAGAGTTTGAAGTTCCGGATCAGAAAGTTACGGATGCTGTCCTTAAATTTACCAATGTGGATTATTATGGAAAAGTATGGCTTAACGGAGAATTTCTTGGAGAGCATGAAGGATATTCCGCTCCATTTTCCTTTAATGTAAAAGATAAGCTTGTTTTTGGAAAGAAAAATTATCTCATTGTAAAGGTAAGTTCTCCATGGGATGATGAGGTGGAGCTGGATGCACAGGATTCCAGAACCACCCTGGTAAAAAGAAATATGGTAAAAGGTACCTACGAACATTCTGATACATTTATCCAGAGAGATGTAAATCCTGTAGGAATCTACGGAAAAGTGGAGCTGATCCTGACAGAAGAAGGTGTTCTGGAAGATCAGACAGATCTGAAGTATGAACTGGATCCAGATGGAAAGAAAGCAGACGTATATGTGGAAACTGAAGCGCGAGGTCTGAAATCCGGGGAGACATATGATTTTAATGTAAAGATCCGGGAAAAAGAGTCCGGTCTTATAAAGGCAGAAAAAACTGTTCAGATAATGGCAGAGAAAGCAGAGACAGGCTTTAAATGTGAGCTTAAAGTGGAAGATGTCAGACTGTGGTCCACATGGGATCATGGTTATCCCTGGATGTATCAGGCAGAACTTACGTTAAGCAGGGGAAAAGACATACTGAGCAGCAGAACAACGAATTTTGCTTTCCGGGACATTCAGATTGAGCGTAATGAAAAAATAACAAGATTCTGGCTTAATAACAGGAAACTGTATATAAGAGGAACCTCTTATTTTCCGGATTGTTATATTTCCGCAATGACAAGGGAACGGTACCTGAGAGATCTTCTTAATGTAAAGGCGGCAGGTTTTAACCTGGTACGAGTACATGTCCACACAGAGCAGGAAGTTTTTTATGATCTGTGTGACGAGCTGGGAATTGCAGTTCTTCAGGATTCGGAGTACAATTGGACGCATCCTTCAACAGATGAATGGGCGCAGAGATTTGCAGATGTTTACAGAGAAAATGTGAAACTTCTGAAGCATCATCCGTCTCTGATCTGCTGGATCATTATGAATGAACCGGGATGTGTTGATCCGGATGGAAATGTGAGAAGGAGATTTATGGAGGAAAATCCGGGACCTGCTCTGTATAGGGAGGTACAGAAGATGGATCCGGGCAGACCGATCATCAAGGGTTCTTTCTGCGAAGATGATCCGCTTAGCGGGGACAGCCACAATTATCTGGGTTCTTTAAGCGGTGGAGAATATGCAGATATTTATGAGCAGACAGAAAAGCTGAATACAGAGTACGGATTTGATGCACCGGGCAGCAGTGAAAATCTGAAAACTGTTCCGGCGGTATATCATCGTCTGGAAAAACTGGTGGATGATATCCCGAAGATCCAGGAATATCAGTATAAGCTTCTGAAATATTATACAGAGCATTACAGGATCCAGAAATATGAACCTTGCTCAGGATATGTACAGTTTATGTTTATCGACCTGTGTCCTCAGAGCTTCTACGGTTTATATGACTGGTGGGGAATTCCCAAAAAGGGTCTTCAGGCTATACTGGAAAGCAACGCACCAGTGGGTGTTTTTGCAAAGCACAAAGACCATCTGGACAGTCTGTATATTGTAAATGATACAGATGGAGCTCTGGGAGAGTGTGAACTTACATGGATCATTACAGAAACATTGAACGGAGAACTGGTGGAAAAGGGAAGTGTTAAAGCAGAAGTTCCGGCAGACAGCCGTGTCATGGTAAAAACCTTTGAGAAAGAATACGGAAAAGGCAAGAAGTGGAACCTTACACTAATTCTTTCTGATAATAGCGGTAAATGTATGGCAAAGAATACCTATCAGGATATCTGTACTTTGCTTTCAAGAGTTGATGGGCATCCGGACCGTATGAGCCATGAGTTTGGAATGAGACTCTACTGGGCCTGAGCTATCTGCAGCTCACAGGCACTTTCATCCTTGACTTGTACCAAAAATCACAACATGTTATACTTTGTGTATAAAGGAAGATTTTCGGCGTGGAAGGAGCGATATTATATGCGTTTACAGAAAGTACAGGATGCTCTGAACAAAAAAAATATCAAATTCGAATACACAGAGGAAGATGGTTGCGGAAGTCTGGATTTCATGTTCCGTGGACTGAAATTCCATGTATGGGAATACGAGGACAACGGTTGGGGTGCCGAGACCAATATTTATGCGGCTGGAAGAAGTGAGGACATTGACGGAGATTATGAAGAGAAGATTTCTGCAGAGATTCTTTCCTGGCCGGATATGATCAATAACTGAATATAATAATATTGAATAAAGTGGCTGTAACTGAACGAATACGCTCAGTTACAGCTACTTTTTATCGGAGAAAAGTTTTCTGAAGAACTATAGCTGTACGTTCAGGTATTCACTGGGAAACATCTGACAGTTCTTTTTAAAAACCTTGCTGAAGTAATTTCCATTGCTGAAACCAAGATGCCAGGCAATGTCGTCGAGAGTTATATCCGTAGACTGCAGAAGCCGTTTCACCTCGGTGAGCTTTAACTGCATAGCATAGGAAAAAAGATTCTGACGTTTTTTTAAAACAATCTGGACAGATGCTCCTTACTTAGAAAAAAGATTCTGCAATATCGGCCAGGGAGATATTTTCCAGATAATGTGCATTGATATAATCAAAAACATCACTGATTACCCTACTGGTGAATGCAGAGCAGGGTTCGGGTGATGAAGCAGAATCGGAAGTCCCAGTTTTGCCTGCTTCACTTTCCAACTGAGAAATTGTGGCTGAAAGCGCATTGTTCAAATTCTGGGGATCAACAGGCTTCAGTATGTAATCAATAACACCAGCCTGGATCGCAAGTCTTGTATATTTGAAATCGCTGAATCCGCTGATCACACTGATTTTGCTGTCGATGTGAAGTTCTTCCGGCTTTTTTTAGAGCTGTATTCCGTCCATGACGGGCATTTTCATATCTGTGATAATAATGTCAGGATGCTCTTTGAGAATGATCTTCAGGCCATCTTCGGCATTATCTGCTTCCAGAAGATCACTGTTTGCTCGGATTTATCCCATGGTGTTTTGAACTTCCGGATAAGGAATATGAAGAAGCTTGGGAGCAGATTATGAATGTCTGTGGAACGGTCCATCTTAGCCATTTTCAACGACACAGACACAGACAGCAATGGCAAATCTTCTGAAAGATTATCCGCAGACTTATGTGACAAATATGGTCTATCCGTAAGGTTTTTGGTTGTTACTGAAAAAGATTTCATGGTTCAGGATTCCACATCAGTGACATTGATCTCATCCTGGAATCCGTCCGTATAATGCAGTTTATAATCTTCTGTGATAAAAACGGCCTGCACTCCTTTTTTCTCCGCAAATTTCAGTCCGTCCTCCAGACCAAGGGCGAAACAGGTGGTGCTTAAGGCATCGCCGTCCACAGACTGGTCGGAGATGATCGTCACAGAAATCAGGCCGTTATCATAAGGATAGCCGGTTTGGGGATTCAGGATATGATGATATAATTTACCGCCCTGCTTAAAGCACCTCTCATAAATTCCGGAGGATACAACAGATTTTCCGGTGATATCCATAACGGCTTCGGTTTCGTTGCGATCTGCAAAGGGCTTCTGGATGCCTACTTTGAAGGGAGTGCCGTCAGGCTTCGAGCCGATGCAGAGGACATTGCCGCCAAGGTTGATGATAGCACTGTTTACGCCTTTTTTTACCAGAAAATCTTTCAGGCGGTCTGCAATATAGCCTTTGGCAATGGCGCCTACATCGAACTGGATGTCATCAGAGGGAAGTGTGATATCCTGCCCGTCAATGGTGACGCCGTCGGAGCTGCACAGGGGGAGAACTTTCTGAATATCTGCATCATCCGGAACCTTCGGATCTTCTGCTGTGAAATCCCAGAGAGAGGTCAAAGGCGCAATGGCGATGTCAAAGGCACCGTCGGATTCCCTGGTGATATCGAGTCCTTCGGAAAGCAGAGCAGCAAGGTATTCGGATATATGCCAGGTGTTTGTGGTGCCATTGACCTGGTAGGGAGTGGTCTGAGTTTCAATGGTTTGATTTGATACAACGGAATCTGATATCCGGTGATTTAATTTATAAAGCTCGCTGTTCTCATTTGTCCGGCTGAAGATCAGCTCATACCTATCGCACAGTGCCAGACAGTCATCCAGGAGGGACTTATCCTGGGAATCGTAAATGGTGATCTGTATGGCTGTGTTCAATTTGATGCTGCTGATGCTGATAGGCTCCTTCTCGGTGGCAGTGCTGGTGCCAGTGGTATTCTGGCAGCCTGTGAAAAGGAGCATTGGACAGACAAGAACTGTGCACAATATTAAATAGAAGAAACGGGAATGCGAGCGGCTTCTTTTGGAATGAAAAAAATAAGTTGACATAATATTCTCCTGTTTTCTGATTGACTGACTTAACTGAAGAGCATTTATTTGATGCAAATCTATGTAGTACATGTGGATGGGGTTATTCACTTAACCGGATCAAGCAGCGACGCGGATTGCGGATATACGCTTGACCGACATCGGACAGATTTATGAAATCTCATTATACCATGTATTTCTGAAATCAGAAAGGCATATGCCTGTCGCAAAAATCATTGTATTTTGCAATAATATAAGATATAATTTCTCCGAAAAAAGGACATATTTGCTATGGATCCGAATGATTGACCGGAATTTTTACAGATAAAAGGAGAAATTTTTCATGATAAAAGTAATTGCAAGTGATATGGATGGCACACTTCTTGGTGATGACCATAGAATCGCACCGGAAACCCTTGCGGCGGTCAGGCGTGCCTGCGATGCGGGAATCCGCTTTATGGTTGCCACCGGCCGGAATTTCCCCGGTGCCATGGAGGAACTGAAGGGAACAGAGCTGACCTGTGATTATGTGGTGAGCAGCGGTGCTGAAGTACGGAATCCGCAGCAGGAGGTTGTAAAGAGTACACCGATCTCTATTGAGCTGTGTGAGGAGGTCTACAATACGGCAAAAAAATACCCGGTATCTGTAGCATTTTTTACGGATCGCTATGATTACCGTATTGGAACAAAGAAGGAAATTGAAGACGGGATCATTCAGCAGATCCGTCTTTTCAATATGGACATAGATACCAGCGAGGAGATTGTACGGAAATCCCCGCAGTACCGCAGAATCGCCGGAAACACGAAAGGGATTTCCGATATCCGTTCCCTGGAGAGCAGCGGTGCGCCGATATATAAGATCTTCATTTTTGCGGCAGATGTGGAGCAGCTGGAGAAACTCAGCGATGAGCTGAAAGAAAATCTAGCCGTTGCAGTGGCTTCTTCCTTTATATATAATCAGGAGATTACAGCAGTAGAGGCGCAGAAAGGCCCGGTGCTGAAAGAATATATCGAGTCTCTGGGTTATACCATGGATGAGGTGATGGTCCTTGGTGACAGCCTTAATGATTATTCCATGATTTCCATGGATTTCGGCGCAACTGTTGCAATGGAAAACGCAGTTCCGGAGATTAAAAGAGCAGCAAAATACATCACAAAGAACAACAATGAATTTGGTGTGGCCTATGCTATTGATCAGGTTCTGGAACGCCAGGGAAAATAGTTTTTCCCCCTTTTGAAAAAGTGTCATATATATTATAATGTAGAAAGATGAATACAGAAAAGCGAAAGGCTTGCATTCCGGTGTATGAAGCAGAGTGGAATGAGAAGTTTCGCTTTACAAAAAACACAGACAAAGAGAGGAAATCACGATGGAAAAAATGAAAAATGTTTATATTATGGATCACCCGCTGATCAAACACAAAATTTCAATGCTCCGTGATAAAAATACAGGAACAAACGAGTTCCGTAAACTGGTGGAGGAAATCGGAATCCTGATGGGATATGAGGCGCTTCGTGATCTTCCTACAGAGGAAGTGGAAATCGAGACACCGATAGAAACCTGTAAGACACCGATGATCTCAGGTAAGAAGCTGGCAGTGATCCCGGTCCTCCGTGCAGGACTTGGAATGGTAAACAGCATTCTCACACTGGTACCGTCTGCAAAGGTCGGACATGTGGGACTTTACCGTGATCCGGTAACACATGAGCCCCATGAGTATTACTGTAAGCTTCCTGAATCTATTGACGAGCGTATTTCAGTGATCGTTGATCCGATGCTTGCAACCGGCGGTTCTGCCGAAGCTGCCATTGATTTTGTTAAGAAACAGGGCGGAAAGAATATCAAGTTTATGTGCATCATCGCAGCTCCTGAGGGACTGAAACGTCTCCATGAGGCACATCCGGATGTACAGATCTACTGCGGTTCCCTTGATAGAGAGCTCAATGAGAACGCTTATATCTGCCCGGGACTTGGTGATGCCGGTGACCGTATTTTTGGTACTAAATAATTTTGAAAAAATCTTAAAAATACTTGACACACTCGGCACTGTTATGGTATTGTACCTAAGAACGCTGCCGAAGACAGTAGGTGCCGTAAGGCATAAGGATCAAAACGCCTACCGAGGTCCAAGTATTCTGAGTTAAGATTACACAAGGCCTTATTGCGAAGCAGTAAGGTCTTTTTTTAAACAGATTGACTTATTGCGACGGCGGTATACAAAATCTATAAGGAGGTGTACCATTTCATGGCAAAAGTAGAACTGAAACAACCAATCGTAGAAGAGATCTCTAACAGCATTAAAGACGCACAGTCTGTTGTACTTGTAAACTACAGCGGTCTTACAGTTGAGCAGGATACAATTCTTCGTAAAGAGTTAAGAGAAGCTGGTGTTCAGTACAAGGTATACAAAAATACCATGATGCGTCGTGCATTCGAGGGTACAGCATTTGAGAGCCTCAGTGATCATTTACATGGCACAAATGCGATCGCTATCTCCGAGACAGACGCAACTGCTCCGGCAAGAATCCTTGCTAAATATGCAAAACAGTTCCCGGCACTGGAGCTGATCGCAGGTGTAGTTGAGGGTAACTACAATGATCAGGCCGGAATTCAGGCACTGTCCACAATTCCTTCAAGAGAGGAACTTCTTGGAAAACTGCTTGGAAGCATCCAGTCTCCGATCACCAACTTCGCTCGTGTGCTTAATCAGATCGCAGAGCAGAATGGCGGAGCTGACGCAGCAGCTGCTGAGTAATTACAGCAACGTGCAATTGGCGGCATAACAGACCGCATGATATTTAATTAAAATTTTTAAATGGAGGGAAATTAAAATGGCAAAATTAACAACAGAAGAATTTATTGCAGCAATCAAAGAATTATCTGTATTAGAGTTAAATGACCTTGTAAAAGCTTGTGAGGAAGAGTTCGGCGTTTCCGCAGCAGCAGGTGTTGTTGTAGCAGCAGCAGGTGCAGCAGGCGAGGCAGCTGAGGAGAAAGATGAGTTTGACGTAGAGCTTACAGAGGTTGGCGCTAACAAAGTTAAAGTTATCAAAGTTGTTCGTGAGGTTACAGGTCTTGGACTTAAAGAAGCTAAAGCTATCGTTGATGGTGCTCCGAAGGTTGTTAAAGAGGGCGCTTCCAAAGCTGAAGCTGAGGACATCAAAACTAAACTTGAGGCTGAGGGAGCTAAGGTTACACTTAAATAATCCAATCAGATCAGAAGTTTTAAAAGGCTGTTGTGCCTGCCGGTTTACCGGCAGCACGGCAGCTTTTTTTGTGTCAAGGGCAGATGTTATTCAAAACGAAGAATCTGTGATATACCTTGCTTTTCGCGGTTAAATAGGTGATAATAAAATAAGAAGGAATGCAAGGAGGAGAAATATGAACAGAAAAATTGCTGCCTGTTTTCTGGCAGGAATTCTGAGTATAACAGCGGTTCCGGTTCCGGCAGCAGCACAACAGACAGTTTCCGGAAAAAATCTGTCAGAAGAACCGATGGACGCAATTCGCGCACAGGAAATTGCAATGGAAAAACAGGAAGAACTTGAGGAAGAGGAAAATATGCCGGCAGAGGAACCGGATCCGTTGGTGTTGGATGAGGACGGAAAAGTGGTTCCGGCGTCTGCGGCTTCCTGGACAGAAGAAACACAGGAACCAGAAAATGCTAAAACAGCAGACGCGGCATTGCCGGATGATTTTTCTGACGGAAATCCTGATGGAAATACAGAGGAAATTTCCGATGCTCCGACGGATGGTGACAAACCGGAAACAGAAGAGGAATCTCTGGAGACAGAAGAGGAAGGCACCGGTACACTGTCTGAGAATGATGAAGGTACAGAACTGGTTCCGGAGCAGAACGCCATGGAGGATACCCAGGATGAAATTCAGCTGGAAGATGGGGCAGAAAATGTAACAGAAGGGGAGAACACCACAGGTGAACTTTCGGATAATGCAGAGGAGGAAACATTTACTTCTGAGGAAGCGGACAGATTCTCAGATGGAAGTGCCTCCGAAGGGGAACTTGGAACTTATCAGACAGTGACACTGGAAATTGAAGACGGACAGGATATCACGGCTCCGTTAAATACCTTGTTTCTGCAGCTGAAAGAACAGGTGTCAGACGAAACTCCCTGTAAAATTATAATTCCACCGGGAAATTATAAACTCACAGGAACGCTGTGTATGTACAGCAATATGTACCTGTACGCAAAAGGTGCAACAATTACAAAAACCTCACCGACCAAACATCTGATTCTTCGACTTGGAAATACAAAAGAATCAGAAGGGGGATATGAAGGCTACCGAAATGTTATCATTGATGGTGGAACCTGGGATTTTAATTATCAGTGCGTGGCAGAAAAAGATGAACCAGGTGGATTTGTGGGATTCTGTATCGGACATGCCACCAATGTCACCATCAAAAACGCAACATTCCTGAATAATCTGAAATCTCATTTTCTGGAGTTCGGCGGAGTAAAAAATGCCAAGATTACCGGATGTACATTTCACGGGTATTATAAGAATTATGTAAAAGGCGGACAGGAATGCATTCAGATTGACTGTTGTACAGATGAAGATAATGTTTTTCCACAGTATATGCCATACGATGGAAGCACCTGCGAGGATTTTGTTATTGATGGAAATGTGTTTGAGGACGTTTTTGCAGGGGTGGGAACCCATAGCATGATGGCAGGAAAAACATATAAACGGATTACCGTTACCAACAACACCTTCCATAATGTAAAAAAACGATGCATAGAATTTCTGAATTATGAAGATTCCACAGCAGAAAACAATACCATGGTAAATGTAGGGCTTGGGGTGGAAGTCTCAGCTGTGAATAAGAAAAATACACATTTGACACAGGGATGCAGTGGAGAACCGGATGCGAAGAAGAACAGAAATATCCGGGTAGCAGGAAACTATGTCAGCCTTGCAAAGACTTCCAGCATCGGAGGCATTGCGTGGATCTGCAGTGGCGTTAAAGTTATAGGTTATAATATGAAGAATTCGGGAGAAGTGATTCCGGAAGGAATATATCCGGTAAAGGGAGTAACTGTAAAAGATAATCAGATTTCCGGATATGGAAACGGTATCAGTATTACTCTTGCAGATACGGATACCGTGACGGATAATCAGGTAAAAATGAAAAAAACTTCCGCATATTCCAATCTTGGTATTTATGCGGAAGATTCCAGAGGAAGCATTATCAAAAGGAATCAGGTTTCCGGAACTGCAAATACAGGAATTTATATGAAAGATTCTTCCTATGCGGCAGGATCAAAACAGAAAAATCTGATAAGCGGAAATACGGTTGCATCACCGGGAGGAGATGGAATTTATCTGCAGTCTGTAAATGCAACCTCCACAGCAGAAAAAAACACATCAAAATCCACGACTGGCTCCGGAATTCGTGTGAAATCCGGAAAAAATATCAGTGTTCTTAATAATTCCTGTTCTTCAAATAAAGAACATGGTGTCAAAATTGAATATGCACAAGGTGGCATCCGTGTAAAAAGTAACCGCCTTGTTTCCAACGGAAAGAGCGGAATTCTGCTGTGGAAATCAAAAGCAACAGAAGTTTCCGGAAATACGGTTGCAAAAAATAAAGGAAATGGTATTTACGGATATGGTTCTGTGATATCGGCCATGAAGTCCAATGCTTTCAGCGGAAACGGAAAAACGCAGGCAGTATATATGAAGGGCTGTAAAGGCTGGACCAATATTGAACGTCCTTCCTGCAAAAAAATCACAGCACAGAGCACATCCGTAACAGGAAGCGCGGTCGGCGGCCAGAATGTTATTGTTTATGCACAGAGATCCGGAAAAAGCATACGTCTGGGCTATGCAGCTGTAAATAAGAAGAAACAGTTTACAGTAAAAATAAAAAAACAGAAAAAGAACACTGTGCTGAAAATTGTATCAAAAGATAAATATGCAAACACAGTAACTGTGAATTATACTGTGAAATAAATAAAAGCTTTTGTTCCACACATCGTATGTATAAAAGGAACAGAAGCTTTTTTTGAAAAAATGTAAAAAAATTCGAAAAAAGTGCTTGACACGCTTTTTTTCTTATGTTAAAGTGGAGGATGCTATATTATGGCTAGATATGCCTGCCTAAAGGTCAGGCGGGATCATGTTGTAATAAATAATAAAAAAACAGGGGTGAAACGTCAATGGAAAAAAACAGAATTCGTTCTGTAAAAACTGGAAAAAGCATGCGTATGAGCTACCAGAGACAAAAAGAAGTCCTGGAAATGCCAAACCTGATCGAAGTTCAGAAAGATTCCTACCAGTGGTTTCTTGACGAAGGTTTAAAAGAAGTATTCGATGATATTTCTCCGATCGCAGATTACGGCGGAAAGCTCAGTCTGGAATTCATCGATTTCACATATGATGAAAAAGATGCAAAATATTCCATCGAGCAGTGTAAAGAACGTGACGTGACTTATGCCGCACCTTTGAAGGTTCGAGTAAGGCTGATCAATAAGGAAACAGAAGAGATCAACGAACACGAGATTTTCATGGGAGATTTACCGCTGATGACTGCAACAGGTACCTTTGTTATTAATGGTGCTGAGCGTGTTATTGTCAGCCAGTTAGTACGTTCCCCTGGAATCTACTACGCAATCGCTCATGATAAACTTGGTAAGAGACTGTTTTCCAGTACCGTAATTCCGAACAGAGGTGCATGGCTGGAGTACGAGACAGATTCAAATGATGTATTTTATGTACGTGTAGACAGAACAAGAAAGGTTCCGATTACTGTTCTGATCCGTGCACTGGGCATTGGAACCAATGCTGAGATCATTGATCTGTTTGGTGAAGAGCCGAAGATCCTTGCCAGCTTTACAAAGGATACCTCCACAAACTACCAGGAAGGTCTCCTTGAGCTGTATAAGAAAATCCGTCCGGGCGAGCCGCTTGCAGTAGAGAGCGCAGAGAGCCTGATCATGGCAATGTTCTTCGATCCGAGAAGATATGACCTTGCCAAAGTTGGACGTTACAAATTTAATAAGAAACTTCATTTCAACAAGCGTATCGTAGGCCACAAGCTTTCCCAGGATGTTGTAGACACAACAACAGGTGAGATTCTTGCAGAGGCTGAGACTCTTGTTACAAGAGAGCTTGCTGATACTCTTCAGAATTCCGCAGTTCCGTATGTATGGATTCAGGGTGAGGAGAGAGAGATTAAAGTCCTTTCCAGCCTTATGGTTGATATCCGTCATTATCTTCCGGAGCTTGAGGATCCGAAGTCCCTGGGTGTTACAGAGTTAGTATACTACCCGGTACTCGAAAAAATTCTGGAAGAAAATGACACATTTGAGGACAGATGTGAGGCAATCAAACGTGATATCCACGACCTGATTCCGAAGCACATCACCAAGGAAGATATCCTTGCGTCCATCAACTACAATATGCATCTGGAGTATGGCCTTGGAAACGATGATGATATCGACCACCTGGGCAACCGTCGTATCCGTGCTGTCGGTGAGCTGCTTCAGAACCAGTACCGCATCGGTCTTTCCAGACTTGAGCGTGTGGTACGTGAGAGAATGACAACACAGGATGCAGAGAGCATTTCTCCGCAGTCCCTGATCAATATCAAACCGGTAACTGCAGCAGTGAAAGAGTTCTTCGGATCTTCCCAGCTGTCACAGTTCATGGACCAGAACAACCCGCTTGGAGAGCTGACTCACAAGAGAAGACTTTCCGCACTGGGACCTGGCGGTCTGTCACGAGACAGAGCCGGATTCGAGGTTCGAGACGTACATTACTCCCATTACGGAAGAATGTGCCCGATTGAGACTCCTGAGGGACCGAACATCGGTCTTATCAACTCCCTTGCATCTTATGCAAGAATCAATCAGTACGGTTTCGTAGAGGCTCCGTACAGAAAGATCGACAAGAGCGATCCTTCCAACCCGCGTGTAACCGATGAGGTTGTATACATGACAGCGGATGAGGAAGATAATTATCATGTAGCACAGGCGAATGAGCCTCTGGACGAAGAGGGACACTTCCTTCATAAGAATGTCTCCGGTCGTTACCGTGAGGAGACTCAGGAGTACGAGCAGCACATGTTTGATTACATGGACGTATCTCCGCGAATGGTATTCTCCGTTGCTACAGCCCTGATTCCGTTCCTGCAGAACGATGATGCGAACCGTGCGCTGATGGGATCAAACATGCAGCGTCAGGCCGTTCCGCTTCTTACAACAGAGGCTCCGGTTGTTGGTACAGGTATGGAGACCAAAACAGCCGTTGACTCCGGTGTATGTGTTGTTGCGAAAAAAGCAGGTACTGTACTTCGTTCCACATCTACAGACATCACCATCAAGAACGATGACGGAACAAAAGATGATTACCATCTGACCAAATTCATGCGAAGCAACCAGAGCAACTGCTACAACCAGAGACCGATCGTGTTCCAGGGTGAGCACGTTGAGGCAGGACAGGTTATCGCTGATGGCCCGTCTACATCCAATGGTGAGCTTGCACTTGGTAAGAACCCGCTGATCGGATTTATGACCTGGGAAGGTTATAACTACGAGGATGCCGTTCTGCTTAGCGAGAGACTGGTACAGAATGATGTTTATACATCTGTCCATATTGAGGAATATGAGGCAGAATCCCGTGATACCAAGCTGGGACCGGAAGAGATCACACGTGACGTTCCGGGTGTCGGCGATGATGCTCTGAAAGATCTGGATGAGCGTGGTATTATCCGTATCGGTGCTGAGGTACGTGCCGGTGATATCCTTGTTGGTAAGGTTACTCCTAAGGGAGAGACAGAGCTTACTGCTGAGGAGCGTCTCCTTCGTGCCATCTTTGGTGAGAAGGCAAGAGAGGTACGTGATACTTCCCTGAAAGTACCGCACGGTGAGTATGGTATTATCGTAGATGCCAAGGTATTTACAAGAGAGAACGGCGATGAACTGAGCCCTGGAGTAAATCAGGCAGTACGTATTTATATTGCACAGAAGAGAAAGATCTCCGTTGGTGATAAGATGGCTGGTCGTCATGGTAACAAGGGTGTCGTTTCCCGTGTACTTCCAGTTGAGGATATGCCATTCCTTCCGAACGGACGTCCGCTCGATATCGTGCTGAACCCTCTGGGTGTACCTTCCCGAATGAATATCGGACAGGTCCTGGAGATCCACTTAAGCCTTGCTGCCAAAGCACTTGGCTTCAACATTGCAACACCAGTATTCGATGGCGCCAACGAGGTTGATATCCAGGATACTCTGGAGCTTGCCAACGATTACGTTAATACGGAAGACTTTGAGGAATTCCGTGAGAAATATAAAGATATCCTTGCACCGGATGTTATGCAGTACCTTGACGAGAACAAAGCTCACAGAGCACTCTGGAAGGGCGTTCCTATTTCCAGAGATGGTAAGGTAAGACTTCGTGACGGACGTACAGGTGAGTACTTCGACAGCCCTGTAACCATCGGTCACATGCATTACCTGAAACTGCATCATCTGGTAGATGATAAGATCCATGCACGTTCCACAGGTCCATACTCCCTGGTAACACAGCAGCCTCTGGGTGGTAAAGCTCAGTTCGGTGGACAGCGTTTCGGAGAGATGGAGGTTTGGGCACTGGAGGCATATGGTGCTTCCTACACACTGCAGGAGATCCTGACAGTGAAGTCTGATGATGTGATCGGACGTGTTAAGACCTATGAAGCAATCATCAAAGGTGATAACATTCCTGAGCCAGGTATTCCTGAGTCCTTTAAGGTACTTCTTAAAGAGCTTCAGTCTCTTGGTCTGGATGTACGTGTACTCAGCGAGGACGGAGAGGAAGTTCACATTATGGAGACTTCTGATTACGGAGATACGGATCTTCGTCACGTCATCGAGGGAGATTCCAGAGGACGCAGAGATGAGGAGTCCTTCGGTAAACACGGCTATACCAAGCAGGAGTTCAGTGGAGAAGAACTTGTCAATGTAGAAGAAGATGAAGACATTGAAGAAGACGAGGACATGATCGAGTTTGAAGAGTCCTTTGATGATGAGGAATAAGAAAGGGGAAAGAATACATGGCAGAAACAACGAACGCCAATGAAACATATCAGCCAATGACTTTCGATGCCATCAAGATTGGACTGGCGTCCCCTGAGAAGATCAGAGAGTGGTCACACGGTGAGGTTTTAAAACCTGAAACAATCAACTACAGAACCTTGAAACCTGAAAAGGACGGTCTTTTCTGCGAAAGAATTTTTGGACCGAGCAAGGACTGGGAGTGCCACTGTGGAAAGTACAAAAAAATTCGCTATAAAGGCGTTGTCTGCGACAGATGTGGTGTTGAAGTAACCAAATCTGCCGTTCGTAGAGAGCGTATGGGACACATCGAGCTTGCAGCTCCGGTGTCTCATATCTGGTACTTCAAAGGAATTCCGTCCCGTATGGGTCTGATCCTTGACATTTCTCCGAGAACACTGGAGAAAGTGCTTTACTTTGCAAACTATATCGTTCTGGATCCTGCTGATTCCGGACTTATGTACAAACAGGTACTCACCGAGCGTGAGTACCAGGAAGCACGTGAGTCTTACGGAGAGGGATTCCGTGTAGGTATGGGTGCCGAGTCCATCATGGAGCTTCTGAAAGCGATCGATCTTGAGAAAGATTCCGTCGAGCTGAAAGCAGAGCTTCAGGATGCAACTGGCCAGAAACGTGCAAGAATTATCAAACGTCTTGAGGTTGTGGAGTCCTTCCGTGAGTCCGGCAACCGTCCTGAGTGGATGATCATGACCGTTATCCCGGTTATTCCGCCAGATCTTCGTCCTATGGTACAGCTGGACGGAGGACGTTTTGCAACATCTGACCTGAATGATCTTTACAGAAGAATCATCAACAGAAACAACCGTCTGAAAAGACTTCTGGAGCTTGGTGCTCCGGATATCATTGTCCGCAACGAGAAACGTATGCTGCAGGAGGCTGTAGATGCCCTGATCGATAACGGACGCCGTGGACGTCCTGTAACAGGCCCTGGAAACAGAGCTCTGAAATCCCTTTCCGATATGCTGAAAGGTAAATCCGGACGTTTCCGTCAGAACCTTCTTGGTAAACGAGTTGACTATTCCGGACGTTCTGTAATCGTCGTAGGACCGGAGCTGAAGATTTATCAGTGTGGTCTTCCGAAAGAGATGGCTATCGAGCTGTTTAAACCTTTCGTTATGAAAGAGCTTGTTGCCAACGGAACTTCCCACAACATCAAAAATGCCAAGAAAATGGTAGAGAAACTTGAGCCGGCAGTATGGGATGTCCTCGAGGACGTCATTAAGGAGCATCCGGTTATGCTGAACCGTGCACCTACACTGCATCGTCTGGGTATCCAGGCGTTCGAGCCGATCCTTGTAGAAGGTAAGGCGATCAAGCTTCATCCACTTGTTTGTACTGCGTTCAACGCTGATTTCGATGGTGACCAGATGGCCGTACATCTTCCGCTTTCCCAGGAAGCACAGGCAGAGTGCCGTTTCCTTCTGTTATCACCGAACAACCTTCTGAAACCGTCAGATGGTGGTCCTGTAGCCGTTCCTTCACAGGATATGGTCCTTGGTATCTACTACCTGACTCAGGAGAGACCTGGAAACAAGGGTGAGGGCAAGTTCTTCAAGAGTGTCAACGAGGCAATTCTTGCATATGAGAACAAAGTCATCACACTTCAGACCAAGATCATTGTACGCTGCCATAAGACAATGCCGGATGGCACTGTGTTAAGCGGCAATGTTCATTCCACACTTGGACGTTTCCTGTTCAACGAGATCCTTCCACAGGACCTTGGATTTGTAGACAGAAGCGTACCTGGAAACGAACTGCTTCTTGAGGTTGACTTCCTTGTAGGCAAGAAACAGCTGAAGCAGATCCTTGAAAAAGTTATCAATACTCACGGTGCAACAAGAACAGCTGAGGTACTTGACTCCGTTAAGGCTATGGGTTACAAATACTCCACACGTGCAGCCATGACCGTATCCATTTCCGATATGACCGTGCCGCCGCAGAAGCCGGAGATGATCAAGCAGGCCCAGGATACTGTTGACCGTATTACAAAGAACTACAAACGTGGTCTTATCACAGAGGAAGAGCGTTACAAAGAGGTTGTTGATACCTGGAAGAAGACGGATGATGAGCTTACAAAAGCACTTCTTACCGGTCTTGATAAGTACAACAACATCTTCATGATGGCTGACTCCGGAGCCCGTGGTTCCGATAAGCAGATCAAACAGCTTGCCGGTATGCGAGGACTGATGGCTGATACAACTGGTCATACAATCGAGCTCCCGATCAAGTCAAACTTCCGTGAGGGTCTTGACGTACTGGAGTACTTCATGTCCGCTCATGGAGCACGTAAAGGTCTTTCCGATACCGCTCTTCGTACAGCCGATTCCGGATACCTGACAAGACGACTTGTTGACGTATCCCAGGATCTAATCGTTCGTGAGGCAGACTGCTGTGAGAACAGAGCAGAGATCTCCGGTATGGAAGTTCGTGGATTCATGGACGGAAAAGAAGAGATCGAGAGCCTTCAGGAGCGTATCACAGGACGTTTCTCCTGTGAGACAGTTAAGAATAAAGACGGAGAAATCCTTGTTAAAGCAAACCACATGATCACGCCGAAACGTGCAGCACGTATCATGAAAGAGGGCGTAAGCAACGTGACAGGCGGACCGATCGACAGACTGAAGATCCGTACCATCCTTTCCTGTAAGTGCAAGGTTGGTGTCTGCGCGAAATGTTATGGTGCGAACATGGCTACCGGTGAGCCGGTACAGGTTGGTGAGTCCGTTGGTATCATCGCAGCACAGTCTATCGGTGAGCCAGGTACACAGCTGACCATGCGTACGTTCCATACCGGTGGTGTTGCCGGTGGAGATATCACACAGGGTCTTCCTCGTGTCGAGGAGCTTTTTGAGGCAAGAAAGCCGAAGGGTCTTGCGATTATCACAGAGATCCCAGGTGTTGCCACAATCAACGACACTAAGAAGAAACGTGAGATCATCGTAAATGATCCGGAGACAGGTGATTCCAAGACTTACCTGATTCCATACGGTTCCCGTATCAAAGTCCTTGACGGACAGGTTCTTGAGGCCGGCGATGAGCTGACAGAAGGTAGTGTAAATCCGCATGATATCCTGAGAATCAAGGGTGTGCGTGCAGTTCAGGATTACATGATCCGTGAGGTTCAGCGTGTATATCGTCTGCAGGGTGTTGAGATCAACGATAAGCATATCGAGGTTATCGTTCATCAGATGCTGAAGAAGATCCGTATCGAGGATAACGGAGATACAGAGTTCCTGCCAGGAACACTTGTTGATGTCCTTGATGTTGAGGAAGTTAATGAGAAACTTGAGGCAGAGGGCAAACAGCCGGCAGAGGGAAAACAGGTTATGCTTGGTATTACCAAAGCATCCCTTGCTACAAACTCCTTCCTGTCAGCAGCATCCTTCCAGGAAACAACAAAAGTCCTGACAGAGGCTGCTATCAAAGGTAAGATCGATCCGCTGATCGGTCTGAAAGAGAACGTTATCATCGGTAAGCTGATTCCTGCAGGTACAGGTATGAAGCGTTACAGTGAGATCAGTCTTGACACAGGAATGCCGGAGGTAAAAACAGCTTCCGAGGAGCCTGAGGATACAGAGGAAATTTCCGTAGAGGAAGAGAAGACTGAGACTGCTCCGGAGGAAGAGACCATTGCTGTTGAAGAGACAGCAGAGGAAACTGCACCGGTAGAAGAATAAGTCGATATACCTTGCTAATATAAATAAATCTCCCCCCGGAAATCCGGAGGGAGATTTCTGTTTATAAGCAGGGATTTTCTGAGAGAGGAGGGATTGCGATGGACAAGGAACTGCCAATTTCCCCGTGGCCGGAATGGAAGATCGTAAGCAAGATCGGGGAAGGCTCTTTTGGAAGAGTGTATAAAGCTCAGAGAACTGAGAAGGGACGTTCTTTTTACTCGGCAATTAAGATAATCACAATCCCCGCCAGTAAAGGGGAGCTGGACAGTGTGCGCTCAGAATCCGGTGATGAAAAATCCGTCCGCGGATATTTCGAAAATCTGGTGGAAGAGTGTATTCAGGAAGTAAGCACCATGGAGTATTTCAGAGGAAATTCCCACATTGTGTCGGTAGAAGATTACAAGGTGATGGAATATCTGGATGAGATCGGATGGGATATTTTTATCCGCATGGAATATCTCACAAGCTTCATGGAATATTATGCGGGAAAAAATCTCACAGAAAAAGAAGTGATGAAGCTTGGCATAGACCTTTGTAAATCACTGGAATACTGCGGGCAGCTTCACATTATTCACAGGGATATCAAGCCCGAGAATATTTTTGTATCCAGATTCGGGGATTTCAAGCTGGGAGACTTTGGAATCGCCAGAGAGCTGGAAAAAACCATGAGTACCCTTTCCAAAAAGGGAACCTATTCCTATATGGCACCGGAGATGTACAGGGGAGAAAAGTACGACAGCAGAGTGGATATCTATGCGCTTGGCCTGGTGATGTATAAACTGATGAATCATAACAGACTTCCGTTTCTGAATCTGGAAAAACAGCTGATCACATACAGGGATAAAGAAAATGCACTGACAAGGAGAATGTCAGGTGAAACACCGCCTGCGCCGGCAGATGCGGGAGAAGCTTTTGGCGCGGCTATTTTAAAAGCCTGTGCCTATGAGGAAAAAGAACGGTATCAGACGCCGCAGGAACTGAGACAGGCGCTGGAGCGAATCCGGTATGAGGGTACAACTCCTCCAAAACCGAAAACCACCGGGGAAAGACCGGTTCCGGAGTCCATGCCGAAATTTCTTCAGGAAGGTGCCGCCAAACAGCTGGCCAGAACAAGTCAGCTGAATACAGATGCGATCCGTCAGGCGCGGAAAAATTTCGGGCAGGTGTCTGTACAGACTGAAAAACGTTCCCCAGGAGAAACGGCAAAAAATACAGTGCAGAATACGGCAAAAGTGCAGAGTGTGGTACAGAGTCCACAGAAATCTGCACCTGGAAAACCGGTATCCAGAGCGGTAAAGCCAAAAGTCACTTCTATAACCGATCTGGAAGACAGCCGTGACCAGGATCTGCGGGAGTGGGAAGAACCTGTAACAGAGTATGACGGAAGTGTTTCTGAAGGAAAGAAGCGGAAAAGCTTTTCCAGGATCATCATTACAGCTGTCATACTTATTGTGCTGATTGGTGGAATCCTTGTAGCACGTAATGTTCTGGATTCTGCAGATGGTGGAAAAGATACGTACGTAGATACCGATGATTCGGATGCTCTGAATAAAGGAAACTTCGGAACTGCAGACAGTTCAGATAAGAGTTTTGCCCAGGCAATGGAAACCATACGAGAACATGCGACAACCATAGAGGATGCTCTGGACAGTTATAAACGCGAAGGCACAGAGGGGGATCGCCTGCGTTTTTATAATGGGTCAGGAGAAATTGCTAAAGTGCTTGTATATCCGGACAGTTCCGCTGATGGTGTTTATGAGGAATATTTTTACTGGGGAGAGCAGATGTTTTATACTTATGTATGGGACGGAGACGAGAAACAGTATTTCTATTATCAGGACGGCCTTTTGATCCGATGGATTGATAAGGATGGAAAGGTCCATGATAAAGAGAGCGATAACGATGAATATGTAGAACTGGGAGACAAATACTGGAGTAATTCGGTAATGGAGCTTCAGCAGTAATGTCGAAAGGGTTTTTACGAAAGGAAAAAGAATGGCCTATCAGATTGATTATGCATACACATGCCACACCGGAAAGGTGAGGGCAAATAATGAGGATAATTTCTGGTGCTGCGGTGTGCGCCTGCCGGTGCACAACCAGGGAGTTGACGGAATCCTGGCAGGTCATACACAGCATTGGCAGCTTCCCGTTCTGGCTGTTTTTGATGGTATGGGAGGAGAAAGCTGTGGAGAAATGGCGGCTTCTGCTGCGGTGGAAGCACTGGGCAGTTTTTATGAAGAAAACCGCAGGAGCCTGAAAAAGGAACCGGTGGCTTTTCTGACAGGAGCCTGCGAAAATATGAATGAAGCAGTATGTCGTTACAGCAGAGAAAACTGTATCAACAGCATGGGAACCACCATGGCATTGCTGTCTTTCAGTGAAAAAGCTATTTATGCCTGTAATCTTGGAGATAGCCGTATTTACCGGCATTTTCAGGGAAAACTCCGCCAGATATCCACAGACCATGTCATTGGCGGGAAAATGCTGGGAAAAGCCCCTCTGACACAATATCTGGGCTTTCAGGAAGAAAATATGGCTCTGGAGCCGTCTATTGTGGAAATCGGATATCAGACCGGAAGCAGTTATCTGATCTGTTCGGATGGAGTTACGGATATGCTTTCTGATGAGGAAATCCGGGAAATCCTTGGGAAAAACAGTACAGCAGAGGAGAAAGTAGAGGAACTGCTGGAAATGGCGCTGGCCAAAGGCGGCAGAGATAATGTAACCATGGTTCTTGCACAGATCAGTGGCTACGAAGAAAGGAATCCTCTCAAACGATGGGCAGAACGGTATAGTACCGGGCGGTAGAAAATCTGCAGCAAAGGGTGTTCATACTGCTGTTTGGACAACTCTGCCGGAGAGGAATTTAAGGGATAAGGAGAATTTACGATGAGAAATCGAATGCAGGATCTTGATTTTGAACAGACAGTTGCCTTCGATTCTGTGAAGGACTTTGAATTTACAAGAAAGGCGGCGCAGAAGTTCCGCCAGGTTGTCAGTCTGGATTCTTTTGAGGATGAGGATGCGGACGTTATTTTTCATTATCTTTATAAAGAAATGGAACTGGTTTCTTTCGGCGATTATCTGAAACGATATGTTTACGAGCGTGCAGAGTTGGAAGAGCCTTTTTCCCAGGTACCCCAGGAGGTTTACAGGGATATTGTGGTGGAATCTTTCAAGGAAACTTATACACCAAAATCCATGTCTCCAACTTCGGCCAAACTGAGTTCTCTGGTGAACAACTGGCTGACACAGGCGTCTGTAAAGCGTGAAACCGTTTTTCTGCTGGGATTCGGGCTTCGAATGAGTACGGAGGATGTATCCGACTTTCTGACCAGGGTGCTCCGGGAGCAGGATTTTGATTTTCATAATCCGGAAGAAGTGATTTACTGGTACTGTTACCGGAACCATCTTGGTTACTATAAAGCTGAAGAATACAGAGAAACCTACAAAAAGCTGACGCCTGTGGAAAAAAAGACAGGTGAAGTTGTATATGGCACAGGTCTCTGTCTGGACAGTGAGGAAAAACTTCTGGAATATCTGGCATTTCTCAAAGGCAGATGCGATGATCCGAAATCTGAAAAGAGCCAGGCTTTTCAGGAATTTATGATCCTTGTGGAGCGTGCAAAAAAGATTATTGCAGCCATGTATCAGGAGGATGAAGAAGAAAACGGCGGTAAAAAAATCTGGAAACCTGAAAACATCAGTGCATCTGATCTGGAGAAAGTGATATGCAGCGGAATTCCCATTAACAAGATGGGAAACCTGAAAAAAATGTCCGCTTCCATTCTGGCAAAACATTTCAGCCAGAAGCGTTTCAGCCGTCAGAGAATCAATAATATCCTGAATCACAAGTTTCCGGTGGAACGTTTTGATTTGATTACGCTGGAATTTTTTGTAATTTCCCAGGAGATGGCAGATGACGATCCGTATACCAGGTACCGTCATTTTCTGGAAGAAATCCAGGAGATTCTGGCCCGCTGTGGAATGAGTGAAATTTACATAGTAAATCCATATGAATGTTTCCTTCTGATGTGTCTTTTGACAGACTGCCCGCTGGCAGTATTTTCTGAGATATGGGAGAAATCCTACGAAGAAGGGGAAGAAAAAAGCTGAAAAAAAGGATGATGCGTATCTGGCGCGTCATCCTTTTTTGTCTGTGCTTTATTCGTTGTAATAACCGTAAATGGAACGGCTGGTCTGAGCAATGGTATTCTGGGCTGCGGCAGTATCATTAAGATCCTGGGACATAAAGCAGACAACAAGATCAATACCTTTGGCTGTATCGTAGATGATACCGGCATCATTTTCTACGGTGTCAAGTTCACCGGTTTTGTTGGCAACTTTTACGCCCTCCGGCATCTGTGCCGGAATTTTGTTTGTTCTTGTCTGCATTTTCAGAAGATGATACATATATTCCGCACCTGCAAGCGTGTCATCGGTGGAAGTACCTTTATCAATCTGATAAATGGTTTTCAGGAATTTTCCACAGTCTTTTACGGAGGTGTAATTATCTCCATTGGAGTTGTCTGCAAGAAGGAGACGTCCCATGGAAGTACTGGTATATCCGTGATCCTGGCAGAACTTGTTGACGCGGGCCATTCCGGCAGCATCATCACCACCGCCAAGATAATTGACAAGGGTATTGGCAGCATCATTGTCGCTGACTGTAATCATGGAATTCAGATTATCATCCAGTTTATCTTTTCCGTAGGTGGCGGAAAGACTGTCATAATCTTCGTATACAGCGCCCATGATATAGAGCTTGATCAGGCTGGCAGCCTGCATCTGCTGGTCATTGATGGAACCTTCGGTATTTTTTGCAAGGTTACATACGTATACAGACCAGGTACCGTTGCCGGAAGGAAGAAGGGACTGTACCTGATTTAGAAGATTGTCCATGCTGGAATCAGAATTATCTGTAAAAGTACTGCTTCCACTGGAAGGAGAAAGAGTACCTTCTTCCTGAGAAGAGCTGTCCTGACTGTCAGAAGACGCGGATGGGCCTGCAACTTCTCCGGAATTCTGAGAATCAGACTGTACGCCTGCGGTAGCAGCGGCGCTGGCAACGGTAGGATCATCTGGATAGAGGGCATCCAGTTGGTCTGCCTTGGTGCTTAATTCTGCAGCAGAATCCGAAACTTCCTGTACGCTTTTCTGCAGTTCGTTGACCTTGGACTGAAGGGATGCAAGTTTGTCCAGGGAGCGGACATTCAGTGCGCCAAGTCCTGCCAGAGCAACGGCAAGGACTGCAATCACAATATATAAGAAAACATTTTTTTTCATAAAAGTTACTCCTTTTTACTGAAAATAAGCATCAATTCCATTGGCGATTCCTTCTGCCATTGTCTGCTGGAAGGAAGAATCTGCCATTTTCAGATCATCGTTCTGATTGGTCATAAATCCCATTTCCACAATGGTCACCGGTATGGTACTCCAGTTGATACCTGTCATGGTATCTGTGTAGATAATTCCACGGTTCTGAAAACCGGTAGCTGCACAGTAGGAATCAACAATACACTGGGAAAGTCGGTTGGAACTGTCATAGAGACTGGAAACATAAGGATTCTGCTGGGACGGGCACATGGTAAGAGCTCCGGAAACAGAAGAAGAATCATCACCGTTTGCATGAATACGTACGCAGATTTCCGCACCCTGGGAAGCAACCAGCTCTGCACGTTCCTTATTGCTGATGGCAGTGTCATTATCAGTTCTTGTCATTACTACCTGGTATCCACGCTGTTCCAGAATATTTTTTAGAAGAAGGGATACATCCAGGTTCAGCTGATATTCCGGAAGGCCGCTGTAGGAACCTCTGGTTCCGGTAGAAGCTTTTGCCTTCATGGTGGAGGAACCGGGACCATTTGGTTCGGTGGCACTCATATCAACGTTTTCACCCTGATGTCCAGGATCAATTCCTACGATGTGGCCATTTGCAGCAGAAGCAGTGGTATCGCTGCCTCCGTCAGAGAATCCCTCACCACCGGCTTCACTGAAAACAGAAGGTTTGGAACTTTTCTGGCCGTTTTCGGATTCCGGTGCGCGTTCGTGTTCGCCGGTGTTGTTCTTTACTGCCTGTTCAGTCTGGGAGCGTTGCTGCAGATATTTGTCGGCTGCCTGTTTCTTTTCGATCTTGGCTGTATAAAGGTCAATATCTTCTTTCATGGCTTTCTGCTTCGTTTTGACCGGTTCGATGACGGAAGTCATTTTCTGGTCTGCGGCATCAATTTTCTGATAGGTTTTGTAACTTAAGCCAAAAAGCAGTCCAATACAGATAAGACCCGTCAGAAACAGGACGATCGCCATCAGATGGGGCTTTTTTTCCATAAGATCATGTCCTTTCTGGGAAAATAGTTTGTATTTGTAAAACATTATAAAGAAGGACTTCGGAAAAAGCAATTGCGAAATTCTCCTTGACAAAAAAGAAAAGTATGATACTATATATGTAAAATAATTATATATAAAAATTTTATATATAAAATAATTACATAAAGGGGTGAGCGTATGTATTACTATCCGGTGTCAGCTGTGCTGACGGAATGCCTGATCCTCTCTGTTGTGGAACAGCAGGATTCCTACGGATATGAGATTAGTCAGACTGTGAAGATGGTAGCATCGATTAAGGAATCAACTCTGTATCCTATTTTGAGGAAGCTGGAGACAGGCGGATATCTGACAACTTATTCCGAGGAGTTCCAGGGAAGGAAGCGCAAGTATTATTCCATCACAGAGGAAGGACGCAGTCATCTGGAATATCTGAGGAAAGAGTGGAGAGAATACCGCGATACCATAGATGATATTGTGGAAGGGAGACTTCGAAAATGACGAGGAAAGAGTATATGGAGCAGCTCAGGAAATATCTGAAGCGGCTTCCGAAAGAAGATTATGAGAATGCCATTGAATATTTTTCGGAATATTTCGATGAGGCAGGTCCGGAGAATGAGCAGCAGGTAATGGAGGAACTTGGCGAGCCGAAGGAAGCAGCCAGGGAACTGCTTCTGAATCTTCTGCAGGAGAGTGTGGGAGACGGGAAAGACAGTACCGGAGAAAAAGAGACGGAACTGCCGGCAGAAGGTTCCGGCAACCGACGGAGTGCAGCAGGACAAAATACAGCTGCTTCAACCAGTGATTCTACAAAGAAGAAACGTTCTCCGGGTAAGATCATCCTCCTTGCAATTCTTGTCCTCTGTGCGTCACCGGTAAGTCTGGCACTTATGTTCAGTGTGCTGGCAGTATTGTTTGCCGTAGTAGTTGTGATCGCAGCCGTGATTTTTTCCCTGGGTGTGGCCAGCATCGCAACCATAGCCGGAGGAATCATGGTAGCCGGTTTTGGAGCCACACTGATCCTGAAATCTGTGGCAGCAGCCTGCATGATAGTTGGCGGCGGATTTCTTATGGCAGGAGCCGGAATCCTGGTCGGTGTGCTTACCATATATATCTGTAAATGGTGTGCAACAGGAATCGGACGTCTGGTAAACCGATTTGTAAGAAAGAAGGTGCAAAGAAATGAATAAGATCGCAAAAACAGCATTGATGACAGGCACAGCGCTCTGTGTGGCGGGAGTCGTTCTTTCTACAGCAGGATATTTTGCCGGGGGAAAAGATTTCACATATGCTTCAGATCATGTGTATGTATCCGGAGGAAATTCTTCTGCTCATAAAAACCTTGCAGTTATGAAAAAAGAACAGATCGATGATTTTACAAAACTGAATGTAGATTTTGAGGATCTTGACCTGGATATCCGGACTTCGGATGATGACCATTATTATATGGAATATAAACTTGAGAAAAACGGAAAGAAAGATCCCCTGACCTGGGAGGATAAAGACGGAGAACTTACACTTAAGGAGTCCGAAGGAGGAACGGGAGGTTATTTTATAACATATGATCTGGGAGTCTTTCGGACACATATAGAGCAGACCCAGAAAGAAGATGCGGTAAATACAGTGATTCTCTATGTGCCGGAGAAAGCGCAGCTTCTGGAAGCTGAGATTCAGCTTTCGGACGGAGATTTTACTGCCGATCAGCTTTTATGTGAAAAAATGACAGCGCAACTTTCCGATGGAGATCTGATGCTGGACAAAGGCGTGTTTGAAAAATTTGAGGCAAAGCTTGGCGACGGAGATCTGGATGTAAAAGAGCTTCAGTGTACGGATAACATGCAGCTGAAATCCGAAAGCGGAGATGTGAGCATAAAAAGAGCAGATCTTACAGACGGCCAGATTTCTCTTGATGATGGTGAGCTTCAGATGGGCAACAGCAGTTTTAACGGAGATATGGAAATCACCAGCTCCAACGGAGATGTTTCCATCCAAATGAAAAAGAGCAGCGTGGATAAAACCAACATTTATCTGAAAACCACAGACGGGGATGTGGATACCAGAGATCTTTCCCGGGGAAAATCCAGCAATGAGGAAGACCTCTCGGTTTATGAGAACAAAGTGGGCGCTTCCGCACCGACTTTAAATGTAAACAGCAGCGACGGAGATATTACATTAACCGAATCCGCCAGATAATAAAAGAATAATCCAGTAAAAAGAAATCTTCTGAACAGCAGCAGACAAAAACACTGCTGTTTGGGAGATTCTTTTTGTTGTAAATAAAATAGCAGGATGGTAAAATATACATTTGATACAACGTTACACTGAGCAGGAGAAGGTTAAAAAAATCAAATGATAAAAAAAGATAATACTTCAAAACAGATCAGGATCTACTGTCTGGTCGTGGGGATCATTTCCTTCTTTATAGTATCCGTCTGTGGACAGCTGCTCAACAGGAATACTGTAAATGAAGAGAAAATGCGAGCTGCTTTTACAGCGGAAACAACCGTGAACCGGATAAAATCACAGCTTAACCGATATCTTGATGTTTCAGAATTCTTTCAGAATATAATTGGATCCGGACATCAGATGGACAGCAAAGAATTTCAGGCTCTGTCGCAGATGATCTCCGATGATTCTCAAATTATAAAAGTTATTGAACAGGCACCGGACGGAGTAGTTAAGGATATTTATCCTCTGAAAGGAAATGAGGCAGCTTTTGGAATTGATATGCTAAATAATCCGGCCCGTAAATATGAAGCGAATCTGGCAATGAAAAGCGGCCAGTATACCATAGCCGGTCCTTATGAGCTGAATCAGGGAGGCCTTGGCTCACTGTTGTTTGAACCGATTTATATTACAGATAAATCCGGGGAAAAATCCTTCTGGGGATTCTCAATCCTGGTACTTGACTGGAACCGATTTCTGGAAGAACTGGAACTGGATAAGCTTACCGATGCTTCCTACTGTTATCAGATGTGGAAAAAAGACGGAAATTCCGGAAAGAAAACCATCATCGCCCAGGGTGGAGATGCGATTCACAAAGGAGCTGTACAGATCAGCTGTAAGGTTCCAAATGACACCTGGTATTTTGAGATTATTCCACATACCGGATGGGTTACCGTGAAACAGCAGGCACTGGTTTTTCTGGTTGCTATAAGCATAGCGGTTCTGGCCACTGCGATCTGTTATCTGATGCTTCACAGAAAACAGAGAGAAAAACTGTATACAGAAGAAATCCGGAAGTCCGCGGAAAAAGCCAGAAAAGCAAATGAGGCAAAGACGAGATTTCTCTTTAACATGAGTCATGACATCCGGACACCAATGAATGCCATCGTAGGATTTTCCGGACTCCTTGAAAAAAGCATTCATGACGAAAAGAAATCTCTTGATTATATAAAAAAGATCAGGGTTTCCAGCGATATTCTGCTGACGATCATCAATCAGGTTCTGGAAATGGCCCGTATCGAAAGTGGAAAGATCACTCTGAATCCGGAAAGTGTAAATATCCGTGAAATGGTGGAAGCCATGAACACCGTTTTTGAATCATCCCTTACAAAAAAATCTCTGGAATATCAGTGCAGCCTGAATGTGGTCCACGATCAGATCCTGTGTGATAAAACAAAGATGGAGGAAATTATTCTGAATGTTGTCAGCAATTCCATCAAGTATACCAATCCTCATGGAAAGATCACAGTATCCATTGATGAGCTGGATTCTGAGGATGAGAAAAACGCAAACTATAAAGTTGTTGTAGAAGATAACGGGATTGGAATGAGCCAGGATTATCTTCCACATATCTTTGAGGAATTTTCCAGGGAACATACTTCTACGGAAACCAGAGTTGCAGGCACAGGACTTGGACTTCCAATCGTAAAATCTCTGGTTGACCGGATGGGTGGAACCATCGAAGTAGAAAGTGAAGAGGGAAAAGGTACCCGCTTTATTATGAAATTTTCTTTTCCTGTCAGTTTAGAAAACCAGGTTCGGGAAAAAGAGAAACAGAATATTCCGGATATTACAGAGAAGCTTGAAGGAAAACGGATTCTTCTTGCGGAAGATAATGAACTGAACGCGGAAATTGCGGAGACTGTTCTGGTCGAAGCTGGGATAGAAGTGAAACGGGTGGAAGATGGCCTTCAGTGTATTGAAGAACTGAAAAAAATGCCGGAGAACTATTATGATGTGATCCTGATGGATGTCCAGATGCCAAATATGGATGGTTACACGGCAACACAGAGGATCCGGGATTTGGACGATTCGAGAGCTGAGATCCCGATCATTGCCATGACTGCCAATGCCTATGATGAAGACAGACGAAAGGCACAGGAAGCAGGGATGGATGGCTTTCTGGCGAAGCCGCTGGACGTGGATGAGATGATGCGTCTGCTTGGGAAAATTACAAAAACAGAATAAATGAAACAGTACGAAACGCAGGATTTTTCTGGAGAAAAATTCCTGCGTTTTTTTATCTGAAATGTATTGACAAATCCCTGTACTATGATATAATTCAATCAAATCACAGAAAACATATATAGTTACTAGGAAATAGGGAAATAGAGATAGGGAATTAAGGAGGATATCACCATGGGTAAAATTTACGGAAGCGCACTGGAACTGATCGGAAACACACCGCTTGTAGAGGTTAAGAACGTAGAGAAGTCTGAGGGACTTGAGGCTACCGTTCTTGCCAAGCTTGAGTATTTTAACCCGGCAGGAAGCGTTAAGGACAGAATCGGTAAGGCAATGATCGAGGATGCAGAGCAGAAAGGCGTTCTGAAACCAGGCGCAACCATCATCGAGCCAACATCCGGTAACACAGGAATCGGACTTGCAGCTATCGCAGCTGCCAAGGGATATAAGACAATCCTCACCATGCCGGAAACCATGAGTGTTGAGAGAAGAAACATCCTGAAGGCATATGGTGCAGAGGTGGTTCTCACAGACGGAGCCAAGGGAATGAAGGGTGCCATTGCCAAGGCAGAGGAGCTCGCTAAGGAGATTCCGGGAAGCTTTATCCCGGGACAGTTCGAGAACCCGGCTAACCCGAAGGCACATGCAGCAACAACAGGTCCTGAGATCTGGAATGACACAGACGGAAAGGTAGACATCTTCGTAGCAGGTGTTGGTACAGGCGGAACGATCACAGGTACAGGTGAGTATCTGAAGAGCCAGAACCCGAATGTGAAGGTTGTAGCTGTTGAGCCTGCAACTTCTCCTGTACTTTCCGAGGGAAAAGCAGGCCCGCATAAGATCCAGGGTATCGGCGCTGGTTTTGTTCCGGATACACTTGACACCAAGGTTTATGATGAGATCATCGCAGTAGAAAATGAGGATGCATTTGAGACATCCAAACTCCTCACCAAGAAAGAGGGAATCCTTACAGGAATTTCTTCCGGTGCAGCTCTCTATGCAGCAATCCAGCTTGCAAAACGCCCGGAGAACAAGGGTAAAGTGATCGTAGCACTTCTTCCGGACAGCGGAGACCGTTACTACTCCACACCACTGTTTACAAAATAATTGATCCGAAGACCGCTTCTTTTGCCCCGAAGCGTACTTCTGCGGAATTATTTACGGCGCTCCTGAATGCCTGTCCAAGCAGGCTGCCGGAGCGCCGGTTTTGTTCTTAATTCCATTGTATCCCGTAGTTTTTTCGGGTATAATAAAGAAAACGAATAAAACCTATTAAGAATATACAGAATAAAGTTTACAAAGATAAGAATTGAAGTATTGGAGGTAAATATTACATGAGGATTTCTACAAGAGGAAGATATGCGGTGAGACTGATGCTGGATCTTGCCACAAACTATACAGGCAAGCCTATCCGTCTGAAGGACGTAGCCAAACGCCAGGAGATCTCCGACAAATATCTGGAGCAGATCATTTCCATCCTGAACAAAGCTGGTTTTGTCCGCAGCGTCCGCGGCCCTCAGGGCGGCTATGCACTGCAGCAGACACCGGATAAATACACCATCGGCATGATTCTCCGCCTCACAGAAGGAAGCCTTTCCCCTGTGGAATGTCTGGACGACAACGGGGCCATCTGCGAACGGGAGGAAAACTGTGTTACACAGATCCTCTGGAAAAAACTGGACGATGCTATCAAAGGTGTGGTAGACAATATAACGCTGGAAGACCTGATGAACTGGCAGGCCGTGAAGGCGGATGAGTACGTTATCTAGTGAAAAGAGCTGCTTCGGCAGCCTTTTTTTTACTCAAATTTTACAAAACCGCGATTTTATATTTTACCTTCCGTTCCTATAATAACACCTGTATTTAAGCAGTAAGCAAGTAAAAATGATCATAGAAATGAGGAGAAAAAAATCATGAAAAAAAGAATCGCAGGTATCTTAACAGCAGCACTTATCGGAACTACAGTAATGGGAACCGTTGTAATGGCAGCACCATCCGGAGCAATCGACGTAATTTCCCGTGAGGACGGATCCGGAACACGTGGAGCATTCGTAGAGCTGTTTGGGATCGAAGAAGAAAAAGACGGCGAGAAAGTAGATATGACAACACAGGAAGCAAGCATCACAAACAACACAGATGTAATGCTTACCACAGTAGCAGGCGATGAGAACTCTATCGGATACGTATCCCTTGGTTCCCTCAACGATACAGTAAAAGCAGTAAAGATCGACGGAGCAGAGGCAACAGCAGAGAACGTTGCAGATGATACATACAAGGTAGCACGTCCGTTCAACATCGTAACAGGCGACAAGCTCAGCGATGCAGCACAGGATTTCATCAACTACATCATGAGCTCTGACGGACAGGACATCATCGAAAAAGAAGGCTACATCAAAGTAGATGAAAAAGCAGAGGCATACAAAGCCGGAGATGCAAAAGGCAAAGTCGTAGTTATGGGATCTTCTTCTGTAGGACCTGTAATGGAGAAGCTTGCAGAGGCATATCAGAAAACAAACAAAGACATCACAGTAGAGGTTCAGGTCAGCGACTCCACAACAGGAATCAACAGCGCAACAGAGGGTGTATGTGATATCGGAATGGCATCCCGTGACCTGAAGGATGAGGAAACAGAGAAAGGTGTTAAAGCTACAGAGATCGCAAAAGATGGTATCGCAGTCATCGTAAACAACGCCAATGATCTTGAGGAGCTTTCAAGTGACCAGGTAAAATCCATCTTCACAGGTGACATCACAGACTGGGAAGACGTGACCAAATAAATTCCCGGATAAAAAACGATTGAAGTATCTTACAAAGAGCGGCGATCATGACAAGGTCAGGAAAGCCGCTCCGTTATATATCAGCACAGTGGATATCCACTGGGACAGAGAGAAAGGTGTCTTATGAATCATTTAGGAGAAAAGGCCATGAAGGTCGTTTTCCTCATTGCGGCCTGTGCGTCGGTTCTTGCAGTATTTCTTATCTGCGTGTTCCTTTTTGCAAACGGTCTTCCTGCAATGGGAAAGATCGGTCCCTTAAAATTCCTCTTCGGAACAGAATGGAGACCAACAAACGATAAATTCGGAATCCTGCCAATGATCGTGGCAAGTATTTATGTAACTGCAGGAGCAATCCTTATCGGAGTGCCGATCGCACTTTTTACATCCGTATTTATGGCAAGATATTGTCCGAAAAAAATCTATAAACCACTGAAATCCGGTATTGAGCTTATGGCAGGCGTTCCATCCATCGTATATGGCTATTTTGGCCTGGTTCTCCTGGTACCGCTGATCCGCCAGCTGTTCGGAGGAACCGGAAGCAGTATGCTGGCAGCATGTATCCTTCTGGGAATCATGATCCTTCCAACGATCATCGGAGTTACGGAATCTGCAGTACGAAGCGTTCCGGAAAGCTACTATGAAGGTTCACTTGCACTTGGCGCAACAAAAGAAAGAAGCATTTTCTTTGTTATGCTTCCGGCAGCAAAATCCGGAATCCTGGCAGGCATTGTCCTCGGGATCGGACGTGCCATCGGTGAGACCATGGCCGTGATCATGGTAGCCGGAAACCAGCCACGTATGCCGAAGGGACTTCTTCAGGGTGTCCGTACCATGACTGCAAACATCGTAACAGAGATGGGATATGCATCAGGACTTCATAGAGAAGCACTGATCGCAACAGGAGTTGTGCTCTTTGTATTTATCCTCATCATCAACTTAAGTCTTTCACTGCTGAACAGGAGGGCGGAACATGCAAACTAATGTATCAGTAACCGCAGATCCTGCGGTAGAAACAAACATGAAAAAAAGAAATACACTTACCATAGGAGACCAGCTGAAGTCCTATGCAAGACATCCTGGTGCAGGAGTCCTGGGATTCCTCACACTGCTGGGAGCAGTGATCACTTTTGCACTGCTGTTCTTCCTGATCGGCTATGTGCTTGTAAAAGGTATTCCCTATCTGAACGCAAGTCTGTTCAGCTTTACCTATACCTCAGAGAACGTTTCCCTTCTCCCGTCACTGATCAATACCCTGATCATGACACTGGTATCTCTGGCGATTGCCGCCCCGGTAGGAATTTTTGCAGCGATCTTCCTTGTGGAATATGCAAAAAAAGGCAGCCGCTTTGTAAAGCTGATTCGTATTACCGCAGAGACACTTTCCGGCATTCCCTCCATCGTATATGGTCTGTTCGGTATGCTGTTCTTTGTAACTGCACTGCATTGGGGCATGTCTCTTCTTTCCGGTGCCCTGACCATGGTGATCATGGTACTTCCCCTGATCATGCGTACCGCTGAGGAAGCGCTGAAATCCGTTCCGGATTCTTACCGTGAGGCAAGCTTCGGACTTGGAGCAGGCAAGCTCCGTACTATTTTTACTATCGTACTTCCCTCCGCAGTTCCCGGAATCCTGGCAGGTGTGATCCTGGCCATCGGACGTGTGGTAGGTGAGACAGCGGCACTTCTTTATACCTCCGGTACTGTTGCGGCAGTTCCAAACAGCCTGATGGGTTCCGGACGTACCCTGGCACTTCACATGTATGTGCTTTCCAGCGAGGGACTTCATGTAAACCAGGCATCTGCAACAGCCGTAGTCATTCTGGCTTTTGTACTTGTTATCAATGGCCTGTCCGGTCTGGTAGCCAGAAAAATAGCGAAAGGATAATGAACTGATCATGAGTGAAAAAACAAAAATTCTGATAGATAATATGAATCTTCATTACGGAAACTTTCATGCACTGAAAGGCATCAATATGGAGATCCCGGAAAAAGAGATCACAGCTTTTATCGGGCCCAGCGGTTGTGGTAAATCCACACTTCTGAAATCCCTCAACCGTATGAACGATCTTGTAGAGGGATGTACCATCACAGGAAAAGTAGAGCTTGACGGCGAAGACATCTACGGAAACATGGATGTGAACCTTCTCCGCAAACGTGTAGGTATGGTATTCCAGAAGCCCAATCCGTTCCCGATGAGCATTTATGATAATATCGCATACGGACCAAGAACCCATGGCATCCGTTCCAAAGCGAAACTGGATGACATTGTGGAAAAATCTCTCCGCGACGCAGCTATCTGGGATGAGGTGAAGGACCGTCTGAAAAAAAGTGCTCTTGGTATGTCCGGCGGACAGCAGCAGCGTCTCTGTATTGCCCGCGCCCTTGCCGTACAGCCGGAAGTACTTCTGATGGATGAGCCCACATCTGCTTTGGACCCGATCTCCACATCCAAGATTGAGGATCTGGCAGTAGAGCTGAAAAAAGACTATACGATCGTCATGGTCACACATAATATGCAGCAGGCAACCCGTATTTCCGACAAAACAGCATTCTTCCTTCTGGGTGAGGTTGTGGAATTTGCGGATACCGACAAGCTGTTCTCCATGCCAGCGGACAAGCGTACCGAGGATTATATTACAGGAAGGTTTGGTTGATATTATGTCAGAACGTTTTGTAAGACAGTTGGAAGAGCTTCACGTGGAACTGATCACCATGGGAAGCCTCTGTGAAAAAGCAATTTCACTTTCTGCCAGAGCCATTCAGGGTGAAGGCGGGATGACCCTCATTGGTAAGATCTTTGAAACGGAAAAAGAGATCGATGCACAGGAAAGAGAGATCGAAAACCTCTGCATGAAACTTCTTCTTCATGAGCATCCCGTAGCCGGTGACCTGAGATCTATCTCTGCAGCGCTGAAGATGATCTCCGATATGGAACGTATCGGTGACCAGGCGGCAGATATTGCAGATCTGTCCAAACATATCGAGGACAAAGCAGTTACCGGAAACAGCATCAACATCCGGAAGATGGCTGAGGATACAGTCCGCATGGTGACAGAAAGCATTGATGCTTTTGTAAAGGGTGATCTGGAACTCTGCAGACAGGTGATTGATGATGATGACAAGGTAGATAATGCGTTTAATGAGATTAAAGAAAAACTGGTTGAAATCTTAAGCAGCGGAAGCCCGGATGCAAGATTAGGGCTTGACATTCTCATGGCTGCGAAGTATTTTGAACGTATCGGCGATCACGCAGTAAACATTGCGGAATGGGTAGAATACTCCATTACCGGAGTCCACAGAAGCAGTGCCAGTCACACGGACAATTATCTTACCGGAGAATGATTATTTTGAGTAAAAAAATATTTAAGTATATTATGCTGGTCTCATCCATGGTTACCGTGCTGGGACTGGCATTTGTCATTGGAATCCTTTCTCATTCCTTCCAGCATCAGCTGATGAATGAGCTGAAAAAAGAAGCGGTTTATATTTCCAGAGGAGTAGAAGCGGCAGGGACAGATTATCTGGAACAGCTGAATAACATAGATTCCAGAGTCACCTATGTGGATGAAAGTGGAAAAGTCCTCTATGATAATGAAGCTGATGTGGAAAGTATGGGAAATCATGGCCACAGAAAAGAAATCCGTGAGGCAGAGCTTAACGGAGAGGGGGAAGATGAGAGAATGTCTTCTACACTTTCCGAAAAGACCATATATTATGCGATACGTCTGGACAATGGAAATGTCCTTCGTGTTTCCGGCACTCAGGACTCGGCGCTTGCACTTGTCTGGCAGCTGGTACCATCCCTTTTGGGCGTGCTGTTTCTGATCCTTGTTCTTTCTGCGGTATTTGCCTCCAGACTTTCCGGCAGGGTGGTGGAACCTCTCAACAACCTGGATCTGGAACATCCGGAGGAGATCAATGTGTATGAAGAGGTGGAACCTCTTATCAGCAAAATCTACCGCCAGAACCGTCAGATCCGTCTGCAGCTTGAGGCAGCCAGAAGGCAGCAGAAAGAGTTTTCCATTATTACGGAGAACATGCAGGAAGGTCTTCTTGTGATCGACCGTTACACCATGGTGCTTTCCGTTAACTCCAGTGTGGGAAAACTTCTTAAGGTAAACGAAGTCCGAACAGGAGAAAGTGTGTATCTGCTGAACCGTTCCGAAGAATTCCGGGGCGTTGTGGAGCAGGTTCTTGAAGGAAATCATGAGGACAAAATTCTTCGTCTGGATGGCAGTGATATCCAGGTGATCGCCAACCCTGTCACAAGAGAAAACAAGACAGAAGGTGCGGTAATTCTTCTGGTGGACGTAACTGAAAAAGTAGAACGGGAACAGCTGCGCAGAGAATTTTCCGCCAATGTTTCCCACGAGCTGAAAACACCGCTGACTTCTATTTCCGGCTTTGCAGAGATCATGCAGGACGGATTTGTGAAGGATGAAGATGTGAAAGTTTTTGCAGGGCGTATCTATAAAGAGGCGCAGAGACTGATCCGTCTGGTTGGAGATGTGATCCGGATCTCCCGTCTGGATGAAGGCGGCCTTCCCTATCAGTGGGAAGAACTGGATCTTTACAGTATGGTTCACGATATTTTTTCCACCTTACATGAAGCTGCCGGGAAGCAGGAAGTGCATATGTATATGGAAGGTGGAAGTACCGTGCTGGAAACCGTGCCGACGATTATGGAAGAAGTTCTCTACAATGTCTGTGATAATGCTATCAAATATAACCATCAGAGTGGAGAAGTTTTTGTACGGCTGAAGGATGAAGGAGACGTAGTTCGTGTAAATGTGCGGGATACGGGAATCGGTATTCCGAAAGAAGATCAGGAACGCATCTTTGAGCGTTTTTACCGGGTGGATAAAAGTCACTCCAAGGAAATCGGAGGAACCGGTCTTGGCCTTTCCATTGTGAAGCACGGGGTAAAAACTCTGAACGGCAGGCTGTGGCTGAACAGTGAGCCGGGACAGGGAACCGAGATCATTATGGAATTTCCGAAACATCATATGGAAAATAAAGAGGCAGCAGAGTAAAAATGCTGCTTCTTTTTGTATCAGGCTGGAGAACCGGCTTCCCAGTTTGACAGACCGGATGGCTTATGCTATCTTAAGTAGTAATAATTCGAAATACAAGACGGGAAAGCGGATTAGTAGTCCGCTTTCTGTATTATAACCGGTTCGGAATACTTCCGGACGACTATACTGAGGGGAATAAAAAGATGATACAGGCAATTATTTTACTGGTGTTCCTGATCTTTCTGAACTCTGTATTTGCAGGCGCGGAGATTGCGGTTCTGTCCATGAATGAACCGAAGATGAAAGAGATGGCAGAAGAGGGAGATCACCGGGCGCAGATTTTGATGAAAATCACAGAACAGCCGGCGCATTTTATGACGGCGATCCGTGTAACCATAACTACAGCGGGATTTTTACAGAGTGCTTTTGCGGCAGAATATTTTGCACAGCCTATGACAGCGGCGCTTTTGAAAGCAGGCGTGGATGTATCACAGAATGTTCTGAAGATCGTATGTATGATCATCGTAACAATATTGCTTTCTTACGTGAGTCTTCTGTTTGGAGAGCTGGTGCCAAGGCGCCTGGGAATGAAGAATCCGGATGAACTTTCCCTGAAGCTTGCAGGAATGCTTAAAATTGCGCTTCTTGCAGTATGGCCGGCCACTGCGCTTCTGACAGCTACTACCAACGGAGTACTGCACCTTATGGGAATCCGTCCGGAAGAAAAAGAGGATCAGGCCACAGAAGATGAGATCCGCATGCTTTTAAGTGAAGGAAATGAACAGGGAAGTATCCAGCAGGAAGAGAGCGAGATGATCCAGAATGTTTTTGATCTGGATGATACCGACGCAGACGAGATCTGTACCCACAGACGGGATGTTGTTGTTCTTTATATGGAAGATTCGGACGAAAAATGGGAACAGGTGATCCGGGATAACCGTCATACTTTTTACCCGATATGTGGGGAAAATGAGGATGATATTGTATATATTCTGGACACCCGAGATTATTTCCGTTTAAATAGCAGAGAAAGGGAAGTAGTTCTCAAAAAAGCCTGTTATCCGCCGTTTTTTGTACCGGAGTCCATGCGTGCCAATCTGATCTTCCGGGAAATGCGGGAAAAACGTGATTATTTTGCGGTAGTGCTGGATGAATACGGATGTTTTGTGGGAATCGTTACTTTGCATGATCTGGTGGAGACACTGGTAGGAGATATTGATGACCGGACAGATCTGCCGAAACCGGATGATATAGAGAAGACGGGAGAACATGTCTGGAAAATACAGGGCGGAGCGATCCTGGATGACGTGGCAGAGGCTATTAATGTAGAACTTCCTGTGGAGAAATATGATACATTCAGTGGATTTGTGTGTGGTGTGCTGGAACGTGTACCGGAGGACGGAGAGCAGTTTCGGTGCAACTGGAAAAATCTGGACATTGTAGTAGAACAGGTCAGAAACCATACGGTTGCGGAAGGTATTGTTCATGTTCAGCCGGAGAAAAAAGTACAGGAACCGAAAGAAGAAATCTGACAAAATTTTTTGCTTTTTATGGATATTTTCGATCATGTTGTTGCTTGAAAGAGTGTTATTTTTATGACATAATAAGGAAACAGCCCGAGGAAAGTTTGTGATGGGGGAGAGGAAATGCCAGGTTTTACAAGACAGATTATATTGCAGACATTGACGGAACTTATGAATGAGAAACCACTGTCCAAGATCACAGTGAAAGATATCGTGGAGCGCTGTGGCGTGAACCGGAATACATTTTATTACCATTTTCAGGATATTCCGGATGCGGTGGAAGCCATGGTACGGGAAGAACTGGACGAGATCCTGACCAGTCAGCAGGCTCCGGAATCTGTCAGTGAATGTATGGAAATTCTTGTCAATGCAGTTCAGAAGAATAAAAAAGCCATGGTTCATCTGTACCGTTCGATCCAGAGAGATGTGTTTGCAGATTATCTGGACCACGCTGCCGAACATGTGGTGGAGAAACTGATCAGACGGGCAGTTGGAGACTTTGAAATGGATGAAGAGGATAAGCGTCTGGTGATCCGGTACTATAAATGTGTATTTGTGGGAGTGATCCTGGACTGGCTGCGGCATGATATGGAGTATGATATCCTGTCAGATATGCATAAACTGGAACATATTTATCAGAGAAGTCTGGAAAGAGATTATGAACATATGAAGGAAGCATTTTGATATAATTGGTTAAAATGGAGCTGGTGCCTGAAATTTGGGCACTGGCTCTTTTTTGTCTGTTTTTTTACACAACACGGTGATATATAATCCGTATTAATGAGAAAAAACAGTTGTTAAGGAGGAGACGTATGGATGACTTGAAACAGCTGAAGATCGTAAAAAATGTCTACATCATCATGTCATTGCTGTTCTGTGCACTGGGCATCTTCCTGATGGCGAAGCCGGAAAGTTCCGTGAGAATGCTGTGTGTACTGATGGGAACCATGTTGATCCTGTACGGAATCATTAAGGTCAGCGGCTATTTTACAAGGGATGCTTTTTGCCTGGCTTTTCAGTTTGATCTGGCATTCGGAATACTGCTGATGGCAGTAGGTGTGATCATGATCGCCAGGAAGAATTTTGCGGTGGATCTGATCTTTTCTGTATTCGGGATTCTGATTCTGGCAGATGCCTTATTTAAGATTCAGATGTCCGTTGACGCAAAACGTTTCGGACTGGTTCAGTGGTGGCAGATCCTGATCGTGGCACTGGCCACCGGAGTAATCGGGGTGCTGGTTTTTATCCGGCCATTTGATGCAGCGGCGACCATGATGATCCTGGTAGGATTTTCCATTTTTCTGGAAGGACTGCTGAATTTATGTGTGGCACTTCTGACGATCCGGATCATTAAGAACCGGCTGTAAACATAAGATAAAATAATCATAACTACTTCAGAGGACAATAAGAGGAGGAAACAGAGATGGGAATTTTTGACAAAGCAAAACAGGCTGCTCTTACAGCTACAGTAACAAAAGCACTGGATTATCTTGAGAAGGATCCGGAGGCCAATATACCGAAGATCATGGAAATGGTTGATAAAGTAACACCGGATGACTGGTATGCAGGACAGAGAAACGCCATCCGTCATTCCATCGAGGCAAAGGATAACTGGTATCAGCTGATCCTTCGTATGTATCAGCTGGATGCAGGTGTACGCCAGACATTTTTCCGTAACTTTATTGTAAATGCCAGTCTTAAGGGAAGCGCAACACAGGAAAGGGTATCAGAAGAGAATGACTGCAATGTACCGTGGGCAATCCTTCTTGATCCTACCAGCGCATGTAACCTTCACTGCACAGGATGCTGGGCAGCAGAGTATGGCCACAAGCTGAACCTGGATCTTGAGACTATCGATTCTATCGTAAAACAGGGTAAAGAACTGGGAACCTATATGTACATCTATACAGGCGGTGAGCCGCTGGTCCGCAAAAAGGATCTCATTAAGATCTGTGAGATGAATCCGGACTGCGAGTTCCTTTCCTTCACAAACGGAACTCTTATTGACGAAGAATTCTGTCAGGAAATGCTCCGTGTGAAAAACTTCGTTCCGGCTATCAGCCTTGAGGGAACAGAGGCAACTACAGACGGACGACGTGGAGATGGCGTATACCAGAAGGTTATGCATGCCATGGAGCTTTTGAAGAGCCACGGACTTCCGTTCGGTGTTTCCACATGCTACACATCTGCAAACGTAGATGCAGTAAGCAGCGAGGAGTACTTCGATCATCTGATCGAGTGCGGAGCTTATTTTGCATGGTTCTTCCACTATATGCCGGTTGGAAATGATGCGGCAGCAGATCTTCTTCCCACACCGGAGCAGAGAATCAAAATGTACGACAGCGTCCGCAGATTCCGTGCCACAAAATCTCTCTTCACTATGGACTTCCAGAATGATGCAGAGTATGTAGGCGGATGTATCGCAGGTGGCCGCCGTTACCTTCATATCAATGCAAACGGAGATGTGGATCCTTGTGTATTCATTCATTTCTCCAATGCGAACATTAAAGAATGTACACTTCTTGAGGCGCTGAAGAGCCCGATCTTTATGGAGTATCACAAGGGACAGCCGTTCAACAAGAACATGCTTCGTCCATGTCCTATGCTTGAGAATCCGGAGCTTCTCCGCAAGATGGTTGAACGTGCAGGAGCGAAATCTACAGATCTTCAGTCTCCGGAAACAGCTGAGCATCTCTGTGCAAAGTGTGATCACTATGCAGAGGTATGGAAGAAACAGGCAGATGAGCTCTGGAGTGAGAGCCAGGTAAAAAAAGCTGCAAAAAAATCAACAACTTGTTAATTAATACTTGATATAGATGGTGGGATACTGTATAATGAACCCGTTTTTCAGGAGTCTGAAATAACAGTTCAGATAAGAGTGTCGAAACAGAAGAGACATGATACGTGTACTGACAGATAACAGGGCGGTTATATTCAGCAGTGGGTATAACTGCCTTCTTTTTTATGTTATCGTCAGGACATAGGGAAAGAAAGGATGGATTCATTATGGAAAAACAGGAGAAAAACACAGCCAGCCCTTATGAGCTGGACGGACGCCCACCTCTTAAGGTGGCAATTCCCCTTGGACTGCAGCACGTGCTTGCCATGTTTGTGGGTAACCTTACCCCGCTTCTTATCATCACGGCAGCCTGCGGAATTGAAGCAGGAGGGGATCTTCAGGTTGCATTACTTCAGAATGCAATGCTGATCGCAGGAATTGTTACACTTGTACAGGTCTTTACGATCGGACCGGTCGGTGGCAAGCTTCCTATCGTTATGGGAACAAGTTCAGGCTTCATCGGCGTATGTCAGAGCGTTGCCGGAGTCATGGGAAATGGTATCGTTGCTTATGGCTCGATCATGGCAGCATGTTTTATCGGCGGTCTTTTTGAGACTGTACTGGGAAGCTTTCTGAAACCTTTGAGAAAATTTTTCCCGTCTGTTGTAACAGGTACGGTTGTACTTTCTATCGGTCTTTCACTGATCGGCGTGGGAATCAGTTCTTTTGGAGGCGGAAGTTCCGCAAAAGATTACGGTTCTCTGGAAAACCTTTTCGTAGGTTTTGTGGTCCTGATCGTGATCATTGCGCTGAAACATGGTACAAAAGGATTTACAAGCTTTTCTTCAATCCTCATCGGTATTATTGTGGGATATATTCTGGTAAGTATCATGGCTGTGGTACTTCCCACAACATTTACATATGTAGATGACACAGGTGCTACTGTGGAGGCTACAAAGGCCTGGGTCCTGAACTGGGATAAAGTTGCTCAGGCGAAATGGTTTGCAGTACCGGCACTTATGCCTGTGAAATGGGTATTTGACGCACGTGCGATCGTGCCGATCCTCATTATGTTTATTGTAACTGCAGTGGAAACTGTCGGTGATATTTCCGGAATCACAGAGGGTGGTCTTGGAAGAGAGGCTACCGATAAAGAGCTTTCCGGTGGTGTTATGTGTGACGGTCTTGGTTCTTCCTTTGCGGCACTGTTCGGTGTACTGCCGAATACTTCATTCAGCCAGAACGTTGGTCTGGTTGCCATGAATAAGGTTGTAAACCGTTTCTGTATCGCTACAGGAGGAATCTTCCTGATCGCCTGCGGATTATTCCCGAAACTTGCGGCGCTGATCTCTATCATGCCGCAGAGTGTTCTGGGCGGCGCTGCTGTTATGATGTTCTCATCGATCGTTGTCAGTGGTATCCAGCTGATCACCAAATGGCCGGTTGGACCGAGAAATGTTACCATCGTTTCTGTTGCGCTGGGTCTTGGTTATGGACTTGGTTCCAATACAGCGATCCTTGCACATCTGCCGCAGGCCATCAGCCTGATCTTCGGCGGTTCCGGTATTGTTCCGGCGGCGGTGTTTGCGATTATCTTGAACATCGTTCTTCCTAAGGATGAGAAGACGGATGTTGAGAGAGCTGAGGAGATGCTTGAAAAAGTTAAAAATAAATAAAAGGGATTTTTCTTTTTTAGAGACTGTTGGACGTATTGACGTTCGATGGTCTCTTTTTATGTGGGAATTTGTTTTTTATGATTTTTTTGATAAAGGTTCTGCCTTTTGGAAGGCGGTAATTTGCGAGAAGGGGAAGCACTCGGAGTTAGCGAAGGCCGTCTCCCCTTCTCGCGCTCTTCCCCTCCTGGCCACGCAGTTGTTCAGCGTTGTGGTGGGCGTAAATGCACTGACGGGATGTGGGATTCGGGGGTGTTGGGGATGGGAGGTTGTGTCTATTGGTGGTTGTGGACGGGAAGGAGGCCCACTTGCGGGCCTGTTCCCTGAGAGTGGTGGGCGAAATGTGTTGATGGTGGGGCCAGGTTGTGCTGCTCATTTTGTCAGAAAGATATTGTATAGCGTGAGCCGGCAATGTATTCCCGGCTGATGTATAGGGGAGCTCCGTCCGGACTTTGCATATAGGAATCCAGGATCATCACAGGGTCCCCCGGTGCAAGGCTTAAAGTCTGGGCCATGTCTGCGGATGCGGTAGTGACTGAAACGGTGCTTCTGCTGGAATCAGCGATGGAATAGCTGTAAGCAGATTTCAGATATTCAAAAAAAGATCCGTTTTCCACAGCCTTGGGATCAAAATCCGGAAAGAGCCGGACTGGCAGCCATGTGTGCACATTGATAATGGGAATCCCGTCAGCCAGGAGAAGCCTTTCCAGGAAGAAAACTTCTTCATCAGGAGCGAGCTGGAGGAAATCAGAGGTCAGACTGTCTGAAGACTTCCTGCAGAAAGCCAGTACATGGGAACCGGGAACACGACCGCTTTGACGGCAGGATTCAGAAAAACTCATATTTTTCTGAGATTCAAATTTCCGGAAGATCATAGGGGATTTTACGAAGGTTCCTTTTCCCTGATGCTTGACAAGATATCCCTGGGTACAAAGTTCCTCTACAGTACGCCGCACTGTGATTCTGCTGACCTGGTAAAGCTCAGCCAGTTCCGGCTCTGTGGGGATTTTCTCTCCAGGCTTATATGTGCCATTTTTTAACTGGCCGGTAATAATATCCATAAGCTGCTTGTAAAGCGGCTGGATTGAATTTTTATTTAACATGAAAATGTCCTTTCTGATGTATTCATAACCAGTATTTTACTATAGTATAACTGGGTTTGTCCAGCAGGATGAAGAGCATAGCGGGGTATGCTGCCGGTCACAGAGTGAACAGTAACAATGTATATAGATGAATAATTAATCATAAATAATGAATATACTCTTTACTATAACGTTATAATATGTTATATTCTTTAAAAAGGTAAACTGTAAAAGCAAAAGAGGAAAAAACAAAGTTAGAAAATCTTTCAGATCCTGAACTTTCAAAGGATTTTTAGGATTTTCAGACTGGACATCTCAAAACAGGAGGATAAAAAATGGACGCAGAAAAAATTGTAAATAAGATCACCAAAGAGCATGGAACGATCAAAAACGTGTATTTTCTTGCATGCGGAGGCTCTCTGGTAGATTTATATCCGGGATATTATTTCTTGCGTGCGGAATCAGCAGTGATGGATGCACAGTGGATCCCGGCAAGGGAGTTTGCCCTGACACCGCCCAGGAAGCTTGGAAAAGACAGCCTTCTGGTCATCTGCTCACACAGCGGAAAAACAAAGGAATGTCTGGAAGCCGCAAAAGCGGGAATGGAAGCAGGCGCAGCCGTTGTGACCATGACACATGCACCGGGATCTGCCTGCGATACCGATGAGTGGATTTCCATTGTATACGACTGGGCACCGGGAGTAAAAGAGGCAGAGAAGCCACAGGGAATCGTTCTCCGTCTTCTTAATGAACTTATGAAGATACAGGAGCCGGGTTATGGGCTCTATGACAAGATTGCGGAAGGTTTTGGGAAGATCGATGAGATCATTGCAGAAGCAGTTAAAGATCAGCAGAATGCAGCATGGCTTTTTGCAGAAAAATATTCAGAGGAACCGAATCTTTATATCATGGCATCCGGAGCATCCTATTCTCAGGCATACGGTTTTGCCATCTGCTCTCTTCAGGAAATGCAGTGGATGGACTGCGGATATCTGAACAGCGCAGAATATTTCCATGGACCCTTTGAGGTGACAGACGAGGATCATCTGTACATTCTGATGATGAGTCGCGGAAGAAATCGTATGATGGATGAGCGAGTTCTGACTTTTCTTGAGAAATATGGAAGAAAATATGAAGTGATCGATGCAGATAAACTTGGCATGGCAGCGATTGATGACAGCTGCGTGGAATATTTTACACCAATGCTCTTCTACACCATGACAACGGTTTACCGTACTGCGCTGCAGGATAAACGCCGCCATCCGCTGGATATGAGAAGATATATGGGAGTTGTGGAATATTAAGAATGTTGCTGTGCCTCGGCACAGAGAAAGGGGAAAAATGAGCAGATACAGTGCAAAACTCCTTGGTTTTGGAGACAATGTTGTGGATATCTATGATCATCTGAAAACCATGTATCCAGGTGGAAACTGTGTAAATGTCAGTGTCTACGGAAAAATGGCCGGTTGTGAAAAAACAGCATATATGGGATATTTCGGAGATGATGACAGAGCAGAGCTGATCATGGATACACTGGGAAAAATCGGCGTGGAAACGGTAAAGTGTAAACAGCTGCACGGCGAGAATGGCTATTCCAGGATCACGTTAAAAGACGGAGACCGTCAGTTCCTGGATTTTAATGAAGGCGGCATCCGCGGAAAAACACCATATGTTCTGGATCGGTTTGACCTGGAATACATGAAAGGCTTTGACGTGGTACACAGTGGAAATTATTCTTTTACAGAGAATGAACTCCACAAGATCAAAGAGGCCGGAATCCCGGTTTCCTTCGATTTTTCGGATGATTCCACAGAAGAGTATTATGAAAAAACAGCACCGGATGTTACCTATGCGTTCTGTTCTTTTGATGGAACCGATGAGGAAGCAGAAGCCCATCTGAAAAAAATCATCTCCATGGGTCCGGAACTTGCCATGGCTTCCAGAGGTGCAAAAGGATGTATCCTTTATGATGGTGAGAAGTTTTTTGCCCAGGCGGCAGCTCCGCTTGCAGAAGTAAAAGACACTCTCGGTGCAGGAGATTCCCTTATTGCTTCTTTTCTTACCGGATATATCGGAAAAACCAAAGCCGGCGTGGACAGGGAAACAGCAATCCGCGAAAGCCTTGCGGAAGCAGCTGCTTTTGCGGCAGGGATCTGCGGTATGGAAGGTGCTTTCGGATACGGAAAAAAATATGAATAACAGGAGGGGAAAACAATGAGACGCTATGGAAAAAGCAGAGCGTTTATCTGTTTTGTAATGTGCATGATCATGGCTCTGCCGGTATATTTCAGCAGTGCGGTGGCAGTAAAAGCAGCAGAGCAGCAGACCATCATTGTGGGAACAAATGCAGAGTATTCACCGTTTGAATACCTGGATGATGATGGAAATATCACAGGATTTGACTACGATCTTCTGGAGGCCATCGCCAAAGAAGAAAATGTAAAGCTGGTATGGAAAGACATGCCTTTTGATTCACTGATGGGTTCCATGGAAGCCGGAGATGTGCAGGTGATCGCTGCCGGAATAGGACCTACAGAGGATCGAAAAAAGAGTGTGGATTTTTCCGATGTTTATTACACCGGTACCCAGTGCATCATCAGCCGTAAGGATAATCCGATCAAAGATTTTGAGGAGATGTCCGGAAAAACTGTTGCAGTTCTGGAAGGTGCCCAGAGCGATATGATCGCATCCGGTGAGACAACGGATTATGGCGAAGTAAAAGATGCAAAAGTGAAACGATTTAAAAACGCCTCCAGTGCAGTAATGGAGCTGAAAAACGGCGGTGCAGATGCAGTCCTGATCGATAATATCATGGCTGAGATCTACTGCAAACAGAATTCGGATCTGCAGTATGAATCTGTGCCAAGTACAGCAGAGGACACTGTTTTCTGTATTGAAAAAGGAAACACAGAGCTTGTTCAGATCATCAATGACGGACTTGCAAAGGTTAAAAAGTCCGGTGTTTATGATGATCTTTACCAGCAGTATTTCGTAGATACGGTAGAAAGCAGTGAGGATGTGACTGATGTAGCTGCAACCGATGGCTTCCTGGGACTTTTAAGCTTTATTTTCCTTCAGGATAATCGCTGGAAATTTTATATCAACGGTCTTGGAATTACACTGATCGTTTCCCTTCTGTCTGTGATCGTAGGTATTCTGATCGGTCTTGTGGTGGCTCTGGTACGTCTTGGAGCTGCGAAAAAAGGCAGAAGAACCATTCTTTCTACGATCGCGGATATTTATGTTGACGTGATCCGGGGAACACCGTCCGTTCTTCAGCTGATGATCATTTATTTTGCAGTATTCCACAGCCGCCTGGGATATGTGGCAGCAGTGGTCAGCTTCGGTATCAACAGTGGTGCGTATGTTTCCGAGGTTATCCGCGGAGGTATTTTATCTGTAGATAAAGGTCAGAGCGAAGCAGGCCGTTCTCTTGGCCTGGGATATAAAGATACTATGCGTTTTATTATCATTCCGCAGGCAGTAAAAACAATCCTTCCGGCAATGGGTAATGAGTTTATCCAGCTGATCAAAGAGACGTCTATTCTTGGTTATGTGGGGATCATGGATCTGACAAAAGCGGCAAGCTATGTTTCTTCCCGTACCTATCAGATGTTCATTCCGCTGATCGTTGCAGGTATCATGTATTACCTGATCGTGAAGTGTCTGAGCATTCTTCTGAGGAGATTTGAAAGGAGACTGAGAGAAAGTGATTGATGTTAAAAATCTGAAAAAGTCCTTCGGGGATGTACATGTATTAAAAGGAATCACAACTCATGTAAATAAAGGTGAGTGTATCTGTATCATCGGTCCGTCCGGCTCCGGAAAATCTACGTTTCTGCGCTGCCTGAATCTTCTGGAAAAACCGGAGGAAGGCGAGATCACCGTAAACGGACAGCAGATTCTGGATCCAAAGCTGGATGTAGATAAATTCAGGGAAAATGTGGGAATGGTTTTTCAGCATTTTAACCTGTTTCCAAATATGACAGTACTGAAAAATATCACTCTTGCACCGGTACGCCTTGGCAAATGGAATGCGGCAGAGGCGGACCAGAAAGCAAGGGCTCTTCTGAAAAGAGTCGGCCTTGAAGAAAAAGCAGATGTCCATCCCGGGAAGCTTTCCGGCGGACAGAAGCAGAGGGTTGCCATCGCAAGAGCCTTGGCAATGAATCCGCAGGTGCTGCTGTTCGATGAACCAACATCAGCCCTTGACCCGGAAATGGTCGGGGAGGTTCTTGAGGTTATGAAAGAGCTTGCAAAAGAAGGCATGACCATGCTGGTTGTTACCCATGAGATGGGATTTGCAAGAGAAGTCAGCGACAGAGTGCTTTTTATGGACGACGGAGTGATCCTTGAAGACAGAAAGCCGAAAGAACTCTTTGGCAATCCAGGGGAGGAACGTACAAAGGAGTTTCTTTCCAAAGTATTGTAATTTAAAAAAATATGATGCGGAGAATCCTTTCTCTGAAAAAAGTACCAGTTTCGGGAAAACCGATCCTGGTACTTTTTTTATCTTATCAATATTTTATCATATCGGACAAGCTTATAAAAGCAGAATATCAGGAAGGTAAGTTTTACAAAATATGAATTTGCAGGTATAAAATAAAAATAAATAAAAAAGAAAAAAAGGAAATTATTCCAATAAGAGACGTGATTTTGACAGTTTCTGCAAAATGGATAAGTTAAAGGCGTATAATGAAAGAAAAATATTATTTCAGGAGGAAGAGAAAATGAACTACAAGAAATTGACAGCAGTATTTATGGCATTGGGAATAGCAGCAACGTGTTTTTCCGGATGCGGACTGACAGAGGGGAATGGAGGAACATCTGCTTCGGAACCGACCAAGGCGGCGGCCACAGCAGCACCGAAGGATACAGCTACGCCAACTCCAAAAGCCACAGCAGCACCAAAACCTACGAAAGCAGCTGCGCAGACAGGCTCAGGGTCTCAGTCCGGCAATACAGGAAACACATCTTCAGAAGCGGAAAAAGAAATTACATATATAAACGGAGTTTTAACAGATTCCGATGAGGACAGTGTAACAATCGAGTATGGATCTGACGGGGATTTTAATCAGACAACTTTTGATATCAGTAATGCGGATATTCAGATAGGCGAAAACAAGAAACAGGGGGGACCTTTAGCGGCAAATCTGAATCTTAAAATTGGATATTATGTGGAGAATGGAGATTACATTGCTGTTTCTGTATATGGAGACGGAAGTGAAAGTATGACCCCAAGCTGGGTTTATAATTATGAAATGAAGTCCGTCAGCGGAAATGTAAGATATAACGATGACTCTACCATGACAATAGAGACAGGCTCTGATGGAGATTTCTATGAAATGACTTTTGACATCAGCAGTGCAGAGCTGGATATTCAGGTAGATGAAGTGATCGGAGTCAGTGGTCTTAGAACAAGCCTTAATGTAGATGTAAATTATTATGTGAAAGATGGAGTGAACATTGCTACTTATGTATACAGCGATGGGACAGAATATTTTTCACCCAGTCAGCTGTATAATATGGAACAGAGAAATACCCAGGCAGAAGAGGATACGCAGGAGTATGAAGAATCCGGGGATGCAGATTATATAGACGAGGAAGAGGAAACTTCTGAGGATTATTAACAGGGAGGGCAGAATCAAAGGAAAATCATCATTTACAACAGGGGAAAGAGAAAAATGAGATACAAAAGAATGACAGCATGATTCATAATGCTTGGGATATTGCTGGCAGGTCTTCCGGGATGTGGACAGTCCCCGAATAATAAAGAGACCTCCTCTTCTGAGAGCAGTGCTGCCGACGAACCAGAATCGGAAATCATATATATAAACGGAGTCCTTACAGAATCTGATGAGGACAGCGTAACGATGGAATATGGTTCGGAAGGCAATTTTACACAGACTACCTTTGATATCAGCAATGCCGATATTCAGATAGGAGAAAGCCGGAAACAAGGCGGACCACTGGCAGCGAATCTGAAACTGGAAATTGGATATTATGTGAAAGACGGAAAGTACATTGCTGTTTCTGTATACGGAGATGGAAGCGAAAGTATGACGCCCAGCTGGATTTATAATCATGAACAGCAGACTATGGAGGGAAAAACAAAGGAATAAAACAGATATTAAAAAGGGGATGTGAAAAAACTCGATTGAGTTTTTTCGCATCTCCCTTTTTGTACCTGTTGTGTATAAATGACTGAAATGTTAGAATTACTTCAGACGCTCAGTAGTTATAAGCCCCCTCATAAGCATTACATCGCTCCTTCCGATGTCCCTGCTCCACACAGGAGCTGCACCGGTCACAAAATTCCTGTTCATAACAGGTAGAACAGACACACCCCTTACAGGCATCCCGGTTATAAGCCGGTGTGCAGGTAAAAGGAAGAGTATCCTTCGTAGTTTCCGTACTCATAAAAATCACGCTCCTTTTTTCTACATTATAGCTCCATCAAAAAAGTGTTTCAATATAAATAATCAGAAAATATAAAAGATATACTTTAAAAGTCAGTCATAGATTAAACCCTACACATCTATTCACCCATTCCACACCCAGGGAACAGGAACGTAAGTGCCACATTCCCGTCCACATCTTCGCTAAAATCGGCATAGTGTTTCATATCCAATACAGCAGAATCCATCTTCTTGTCAGTAAAGAATCACATTCCCACAACGCAGAACAACTGCGTGGCCGGAGGGGAGGAGCGCGAGGAGGGGAAATGGCCTTCGCAACTATGAATGCTTCCCCTCCTCGCAAAAACGCCCGCAGCCAAAGCGTCCCACCCGGAAAGGGAACTCCGCCCACTGCGAAAGTGCGTACGTCAGACGCCCGACAATGTACAATATCTAGTACAATTTTATCATTAATTTTATCAATAATACCATCCCTTGTATATTATAAAAAACATACTTCCAATCTGTTGACTTTAAAATCTGAATCTGGTATCTTATGGTCGTCATGAGAAATGTTATATATTACTAACTGTGCGGGCAGTGAACGAATAATCATCGAAACAGAACAGAGAAAGGATGTGCAACAAATTGGCAAAAGTTAATTTCGAGCAGTGGAACGGATTCAAAGGCGATCGTTGGAAAGAGAAAATCGACGTTCGTAACTTCATCAGCATGAACTACACACCATATGACGGAGACGCTTCTTTCCTGGAAGAGCCGACAGAGGCAACTGATAAACTCTGGGGCAAACTTCAGGAGCTTCAGAAAGAGGAGCGTGCCAAGGGCGGCGTTCTTGATATGGAGACAGAGGTAGTAACAGGAATCACAGCATACGGTCCTGGATATATCGATGAGGAGCTCAAAGACCTGGAGCAGGTTGTAGGTCTTCAGACAGACAAACCTCTGAAACGTGCTTTCATGCCATACGGCGGAATCAAAATGGCAGAGCAGGCATGTGAGACTTACGGATACCATGTAAGCGACAAGATCAAAGATGTTTTCAACAACTATGAGTTCAAAACACACAACCAGGGTGTATTCGATATCTACACACCGGAGATGAAGAGAGCACGTCACAACAAGATCCTTACAGGACTTCCGGATACTTACGGACGTGGACGTATCGTAGGTGATTACAGACGAGTTGCTCTTTACGGAATTGATCATCTGATCGCAGGTAAAGAGAAAGATTTCGCAGCATGCGACCGTCAGGGTATGAGACGTTATGACTTCCAGCTTCGTGAGGAGATCGCAGATCAGATCCGTGCTCTGAAGAAGATGAAAGAAATGGCTCAGATCTATGGCTTTGATATTTCCCAGCCGGCTAAGAATGCAAAGGAAGCATTCCAGTGGCTGTACTTCGGATATCTTGCAGCGATCAAGACTCAGAATGGAGCTGCAATGAGTGTTGGACGTATCTCCACATTCCTTGATATCTATATTGAGAGAGACCTTGAGAACGGAACTCTTACAGAGAAAGAGGCACAGGAGCTTGTTGACCATATCGTAATGAAATTCCGTATGGTTAAATTCGCTCGTATCCCGTCTTACAACCAGCTCTTCTCCGGTGACCCGGTATGGGCAACTCTGGAAGTAGCAGGTATGGGACAGGACGGACGTTCCATGGTAACAAAGAACGACTATCGTTTCCTTCATACACTTGAGGATATGGGACCGGCTCCGGAGCCGAACCTTACAGTTCTCTACTCTTCAAGACTGCCTGAGAACTTCAAGAAATATGCAGCAGACATCTCTGTTACAACAAGTTCCATCCAGTATGAGAACGATGATGTTATGCGTCCGGTATGGGGCGATGACTACAGCATCTGCTGCTGTGTATCTGCTACAGAGACAGGTAAAGAGATGCAGTTCTTCGGCGCTCGTGCAAACCTTGCAAAATGCCTTCTTTACGCGATCAACGGCGGTGTTGATGAGAAGACAAAACAGCAGGTAGGACCGCAGTACCAGCCGATCACTTCCGAGTACCTTGACTATGATGAAGTAATCGCAAAATACGATCAGATGATGGACTGGCTTGCACATCTGTATGTTGGAACATTGAACATGATCCACTACATGCATGATAAATACTACTATGAGGCAGCTGAGATGGCACTCATCGATACAAAGGTTGACCGTTCTTTCGCAACTGGTATCGCTGGATTCTCACATGTAGTAGACTCCCTTTCCGCTATCAAATATGCAAAAGTTAAAGCAATCCGTGATGAGGACGGAATCACAACAGACTTCCAGGTTGAGGGTGACTTCCCACGTTATGGTAATGATGATGACAGAGCAGATGAGATCGCAACAACACTGCTTTCCACATTCCTTGAGAAACTGAAACACATCCATACCTATCGTGATTCCAAGCCGACCACATCCATCCTTACCATCACATCCAACGTTGTTTATGGTAAAGCTACAGGATCTCTTCCGGACGGAAGAAAAGCCGGCGAGCCACTGGCACCGGGAGCTAACCCGTCTTACGGTGCAGAGCAGAACGGACTTCTTGCTTCCCTGAACTCTGTTGCAAAACTTGACTATGAGGATGCCCTTGACGGAATCTCCAATACTCAGACAATCAACCCGGATGCCCTTGGACATTCTGAGGAAGAGCGTACAGAGAACCTTGTAAACGTACTGGACGGATACTTTGACCGTGGTGCACATCACCTCAATGTAAACGTATTCGGTAAAGAGAAACTTATCGATGCTATGGAGCATCCGGAAAAAGAGGAGTATGCAAACTTCACCATCCGTGTTTCCGGATATGCTGTTAAGTTCATCGACCTTACAAGAGAGCAGCAGCTTGACGTTATCGCAAGAACCTGCCACGAAAGGATGTAATAAAAAATATGGACGACCAGAAAAAAATCACTGGCTACGTCCACTCACTGGAGAGCTTCGGCTCTGTTGACGGACCAGGAGTCCGGTATGTGATTTTTTTGAGCGGCTGTGCCATGCGCTGCCAGTTCTGCCACAATCCGGACACCTGGCAAATGAAAACAGGAACGGAGTACACAGCAGATGAGCTGCTTGAAAAAGCCTGTCGATACCGCTCTTACTGGGGAAGTAAGGGCGGTATTACTGTGAGTGGAGGCGAGCCACTGTTACAGATCGATTTCCTCACTGAACTTTTTAAGAAAGCCAAAAAACAGGGAATCCACACAACTCTTGATACCAGCGGCAATCCTTACACAGAAGAGGGCCCATGGCATGAAAAATGGGAAGAGCTGATGAAATATACAGATCTTGTCATGCTGGATATCAAACATATTGATGAGGAACAGCATAAGATTCTCACAGGATGTACCAACAAAAACATCCTTGCCATGGCGCAGAAACTTTCGGATATGGGTGTATCCATGTGGATTCGTCACGTGCTGGTACCGGAGCGTAATGATCGTGACGATTATCTCCATCGCCTGGCTGATTTCATCGCAACCCTGAAAACTGTTGATAGAGTGGAAGTTCTTCCATATCATACACTTGGAATCTTCAAGTGGGAAAACCTTCATCTTGATTATCCACTGAAAGGGATTAATCCGCCAACAAAAGAGCGGATTGAAAATGCAGAGAAGATTTTGGGTGCAGGAGCACATTAATGTAAAAACCATATCACATGTCGAAAAATAGACATGGATATGGTTTTTTTTGTCATTTCTTACTATACTTTGAAAATAAATAGTGATATCATTATGTAATAATAAGAAGAAGAAAAAAGATTATCAAGGTAACGTATAAAGTGAAGGAAAAAAAATGGAGCTAAAGGATATCATGACAATGCAGGAAGTACAGGAGATGAAGCAGCAGCTGGAGCAGGTTTTTTCTATTGTACGTCTGCTGGATGGAGAAACACTGGAAACAGGAGAGGGAATAGAGCCCCCATGTCAGTGCTATTCCATATGGGGTAAGGACGAAAGATGTACTAACTGTATTTCCAGAAAAGCACTGAAAGAAAAACGCCAGAAAACAAAAATAGAAATAGTAGACTCTAAAGTTTATCAGGTAATTTCCAAATATCTGAATATTGATGGCAAACCATATATCATGGAAATGATCAATAATCTGGAAGATGACGATATCATTGATTCAGAAGACAGAGAGAATCTTCTCGCAGAACTCAGTGGATATGCGGATAAATTGTATAAAGACGCTCTTACAGGTGTTTTTAATCGAAGATATTATGAGGATAAGGTCAGAAATCTGGAGAGTTCTGCCGGCGTGGCTATGGTGGATCTGGATGATTTTAAACTTTATAACGATACCTATGGACATGATGCAGGTGATAAAGCATTAAAGGTAGTTGTGGAGGTTATCCGTCGACATGTACGTAAGACAGACAAGGTTGTTCGTTTCGGAGGAGATGAATTTCTTCTGCTGATACCGGACATCAATGTGGATAATTTTACCAAGAAACTGAAGGAAATCCAGGAAGAAGTTCATGCAGCCAGAGTTCCTGGATATTCTCAGCTGAAGTTGTCAGTAAGTATTGGCGGAGTACTTTCTACCGGAGAAAAACTGGGAGAAGCAGTACTTCGTGCGGATAAGTTTATGTATCGTGCGAAACAGCGCAAAAATATGGTCGTGATCAGTGAAAATGAGATTGCAGGAAGAAACAGCGCACAGGAGATCCTTCTGCAGGATAAAACAAGGCTGACGATCCTGATCGTAGATGATTCCGAGATGAACCGCTGCATTTTGTCGGAAATGCTTGGAGCAGATTATGACATTCTGGAAGCGACTAACGGAGAGGAAGCCATTAAACTCCTGAGACAGTATGAAACAGGAATTTCTCTGGTACTTCTTGATCTTGTTATGCCGGTGCTGGACGGATTTGGAGTACTGAGCTATATGAATGAAAGAAACTGGCTTGAGGATATTCCGGTTATCATGATTTCCGGTGAAGATTCCGTTTCCTACGTGAGACGTGCCTTTGATCTGGGAGTTGCGGATTATATCAAAAAGCCATTTGATGCCCAGATTGTATACAAACGTGTTTACAACACCATTACATTATATGCAAAACAGAGAAGACTGCTGGTTCTTGTTACAGATCAGATTTATGAAAAAGAAAAGAACAACCGTATGATGATCAGCATCTTAAGCCAGATTGTAGAATTCAGAAATGGTGAAAGTGGTGCCCATGTTCTGCATATCAATATTATTACAGAACTGATTCTGGAGAGACTGATACAGAAAACGGATCAGTATGATCTGTCCAGCTCTGTAAGAAGAATGATTGTTACAGCGTCTGCGCTTCATGATATCGGAAAGATCGGTATTGATGATAAGATTCTGAATAAGCCGGGCAGACTGACCAAAGAAGAATTTGAGGTGATTAAGACACACAGTGCTATTGGTGCTTCCATGCTGGAGAGCCTGGAATATTATAAAAACGAACCGCTGGTCCGGATTGCCCATGATATCTGCAGATGGCATCACGAACGTTATGATGGAAAAGGCTATCCGGATGGCCTGAAGGGAGAAGAAATCCCGATTTCTGCCCAGGTAGTTGCACTGGCTGATGTATACGATGCGCTGATCAGCGAACGTGTATATAAGAAAGCTTATTCTCATGAGAAAGCTGTTGAGATGATCCTGAATGGAGAGTGCGGTACCTTCAATCCGCTTCTTCTGGAATGCCTGAAAGATATTCAGAGCCGTCTGAAAGAAGAAATGATCTCAATGGCAGAAGAGCGTACGGAGACTGAAGATAAGGGAAGTGCTACCTCAGAATTTGACGGCTACGAAAAAACAAAAGAACAGTTCTTTAAATCCGTGTCTGAAGACATAAAAAAAGAATACATGGATAACGTCCCGACAATGGGGGGGGAACAGACGTTCCTGAAAAATAAAAAAGAATCTGTATAGATCAGAAAAGCTGGTGTGAAACATTGCTCACACCAGCTCTTTGTTTTTGATAAGCATTTCTTTAATAATGCTCTGAGTATACGCACCCAGGTGACGCTGAGTATCCCGGTCAAGCTCAGATGGAATGATCGGTTTGCCATATTCAATTACCACGTGGGTAGGAGACATTTTTGGAAAATTGGCCTCCCAGATATTGGCGGAATTGCTGATTGCAATAGGAATAATCGGGCTTTTGGCTCTGGTTGCAATCTTGAAGCTTCCGTCATGAAATGGCAGCATATCGGTTTCGTCAGCATTTTTGTTTCTGGTTCCTTCCGGGAAGATGCACACGGAAATGCCGGATTTTACATAGTCTGCCGCCTGAAGGATGGTTTTCAGCCCCTGTTTGATGTCTTCTCTGTCAAGGAAGAGGCAGTAGAGATTACGCATCCAGTTGGAAAGCAGCGGATAACGTTCCATTTCTTTTTTGGCAACATAACCGGTACGGATCGGGCAGCGGCTGTAGGTCAGCAGAATGTCAAAATAACTTCTGTGGTTTGCCACATAGAGAACGGCCTGATCTTTCGGAACATTTTCTTCACCGATGACGGTGACTTTGGCACCAGTGATCCACAGGATAAATTTAAATATGGCCTGTACCATGCGCAGGGAACTGATATCCTTGGTCATTGGAGAGAACTTGCCGATGATCCATTCCACCAGAAGAACCGGGATCGTCAGCACCAGATAAGCGATGACAACGATACAGACAAGTATAAATCGAATCATGTCTTTTGTCCTTTCTATATTTTGATGCAGCTTCGCATCCTGATACCATTATACGAAGAATTTCCGATAGTTGCAATAAATCTTTACCGGATTACATAGAATAAATACTGAGTAATGCAGGCTGCTGATAAAAGAGGGAATTATGAAAAAATCAGTTTTTCTGCTGATTGCTGTAGTAACAGCTTTTCTGCTTTCCGGCTGCCGGTTTGTGCGGATTGAGGAAGAAGATCGAAAACCGGTTTCCTATACGGTAGTGGAACATTCGGATATCCCGGAAGAACTTTCCAGGATCATGGAAGAAAAAAAGGAAAAAGAATTTCAGCTAAGCTACGAAACAGGGGAGGATCTGTACCTGGTAAAGGGATATGGCCGTCAGATGAGCGGCGGGTACAGTATTCAGGTAGAAGAACTTGGAGAATCCGGAAACGGTCTTTTTTTTATTACGAGACTTCTGGGACCAAAGGATCTGAGCGAAGCCGGAGTTCCCTCATATCCTTCCATTGTAATAAAAACCCGGCGCCAGAAAAAGCCGGTAACTTTCCGGGAAGGCAGCAGGAAATCAGAAAAAGTATCTGAGAAAGGGGATTAGACTGTGGAATTAAAAAAGGAAAGTATGCAGATACTCAGAGAAAAAAGCAGGGCGAAAAGCCAGGTTACTTTTGATGAGGATTTTAATGTACCGGATGCAAAACCGGATGTGGGAAGACTGATCCAGCATAAGGGACGGATCATTATGGAGGATGTACGCCTTGCAGATGGAAAAGGGATTCTGCGTGGAGATCTGCAGGTAGATGTTCTTTATGTGGGGGAAGAAAGCGGAATTATCAGCAGTCTTACAGCAAAATTGCCTTTTGAGGAAACATTAAACCTGAAAGATATTGTAAATGGGGATAAAATGTGCCTGAAGTGGGAAATAGAGGATCTTACGCTCCGGCTGATCCATTCCAGAAAGCTGAATATCAAAGCCCTGGTAACTTTTTATGCAGCTGTGGATGAGACGGAGCAGATCCGGCTTCCGGTAGCGCTGGATGTTACGGACATTTCTGTGAGAAAGAAGCAGGTACGTTTCCTGGGACTTACTGTACATAAAAAAGACACCTTCCGGATCAAAGATGAATATACCATTGCTTCCAACCGCCCGGATATTTCCGGACTGATCTGGTATACCATGGATGTACGGGGGCTGGAGCTGAAACCGGAAGAAAATATCGTAAAAGCAAGAGGTGAGCTGTCAGTTTTTGTGCTGTATGAATCGGAAGATACAGAAGCACCGGTGCAATGGCTGGAATACGCCCTGCCCTTTTCCGGGGAAGTGGAATGCCCGGACTGTACGGAGGAACTGATTCCGGATATTGAAGTGTCTGTAATGCACCAGAGCCTGGAAGTAAAGCCGGATGCAGATGGAGAAGAAAGAATTTTTGTATCTGATGTAGTGCTGGAACTGGATATGAAGTTTTTCCGGGAGGAAGAATGTTCAATGGTTACAGATGTGTATACACCTCTTCGGGAATGCATTCCGGAAGGAAAAAATGAAGTCCTGGAAAGACTGCTGGTGCGGAATTTTTCCAGATGCCGGATCAGTGACCGTATTCAGGTAAAAGAAACCCAGGGAAAAATTCTTCAGCTTTGTCACAGCCAGGGAAAAGTAAAAATCGATAAGACCAGGATTGTGGAGAACGGAGTGCAGGCAGATGGAGTGGTCATGCTGAAGATTCTGTATATTATCGGAAATGACAGGATGCCTTTTTATTCCATGGAGGCTATGATCCCGTTTTCTCATGTGGTGGAAGCAAGAGGTATCCGACCGGACAGCAGCTACCGGTTAAAGGCGGAACTGGAACAGCTTTCTGCATCCATGGCAGACGGCAACGAAATCGAGATCCGGGCGTCAGTGGGCCTGAATCTTCTTGCGGTGATCCGGGAACCGGTATTTATTATTGATAAAGTGGAAGAAAAACCTCTGGATATGAAAAAAATCCAGGCCATGCCGGGAATACTGATTTATATGGTGAAACCGGGAGATGCGCTGTGGGATATTGCAAGAAAATATCATACATCCATTGAAGAAATCTGCACTCTGAACGGGCTTAAGGAAAACCAGGAGCCATCTCCGGGAACACCGCTTCTTGTGGTGAAAAAAGTAGAAGGACAGATTAAATGAGAAAAAAACAGCAGAAAATGAAAAAAGCTGGAAAATTTTGCTGTTGAAAAGACTGTGAAAATCATATAAAATATACATATAAATACTGTATACAAAGTACAAATGGAGGGGCTTATGCGTTTAAAAGCAATGGCAAAGATCAATCTCGGACTTGATGTTCTGGGGAAGAGAGAGGACGGCTATCATGAGGTACGCATGATCATGCAGACCATCCGTATGTATGATATCCTGGATATCAGAAAGACGAAACGGCCGGGAATCGTGCTGACCACCAATCTTCCGTTTATTCCCACAGACAGCCGGAATCTTGTATATAAAGCAGCACAGATGCTGATGGACGAATTTGGAATTGAAGAGGGACTTTCCATTAAACTTCGCAAGTTTATTCCGGTAGCAGCAGGTATGGCAGGCGGAAGCTCTGATGCTGCGGCCGCATTTGTAGGTGTGAACCGGATGTTTCATCTGGGCCTGACGGAAGAGCAGCTGATGGAGCGCGCAGTGAAGGTAGGAGCAGATGTTCCGTACTGCATTATGCGTGGAACAGCCCTTGCGGAGGGAATCGGTGAGAAGCTGAAGCGACTTCCGAAAGTTCCGGAATGCTATGTGCTGGTAGGAAAACCGGGAATCAATGTTTCCACAAAAACTGCCTACGAAAATCTGAATCTGGCGGGAATCGGGAAACATCCGGATATTGATGGCCTTATCAGGGATATTGAGTGCGGTGATCTTTATGCCATGGCATCAAAAATGGAGAATGTATTTGAGCCTGGAATTATCCGCCAGTACCCTGTAATTGGAAATATCAAAGAACTCATGGAAGAAAAGGGAGCGCTGAAAGCGATGATGAGCGGAAGCGGTCCAACGGTATTTGGTATTTTTGATAACAGAGATAAGATGGCGGCGGCAGCCAGAAGTCTCAGAAAGAGCGGACTGGCAAAAACAGTATTTGCCACGGATATTTACAACAGGGATGGAGGAGTTACAAATGACAAGTGATTTTTCTGTGGATATGAATGAATATCTGCCGCTTCGGGATGTTGTTTTTAACACCTTGAGGCAGGCAATTCTGAAAGGAGAACTGAAACCGGGGGAAAGACTTCTGGAGATCGCTCTTGCAGAGCGTCTGGGGGTCAGCAGAACACCGGTGCGTGAGGCAATGCGTAAGCTGGAGCAGGAAGGTCTTGTGGTAATGATTCCGCGCCGGGGAGCCCAGGTTGCAAGCATTACTGAAAAAGATCTGAATGATGTTCTTGAGGTGCGTATTGCACTTGAGAACGTAGCTATAGAAAAGGCATGCAAGCTGATTACAGAGGAGGAGCTTGGACGGCTCTGGGTGGCAGCCAAAGAATTCGAAAAAACAAAAGCAGAGGGAAATCTTGTTCGTCTTGCGGAAGCGGATGTGGCGTTCCATGAGATCATTTACCAGGCCTCCGATAACAAGCGCCTGAACCAGGTACTGAATAATCTCCGGGAACAGATGTACCGTTACCGCGTGGAATATCTGAAGGAAGAGCAGACCAGAAATCTTCTTGTCAGCGAACACGAAGAACTGGTAAAAGCGATTCGGGAGGGTGATGTGCAGAAAGCACAGGATATTTCTTTTCACCATCTGGAGAATCAGAGAATGGCAATTATCCGTACCATCCGCGCGGAGAATGCAGCCAGAGAATCCGAGAAAAAAGAATAAGAACCGGATATCCGGGGATATTAAGAGAGATGCCACTGGCATCTCTTTTTTTATTGGAAAAGGACGGTGAAACTGTGGAAGAAAAAAAGATTTCAGTATCTCTCCATGAAAATGAATCTTATATCCGGAAGCGCTGCGAAAACTGCGATGATATTCTGATACGGCCCATGCGCCTGGGAGAGGGTCATAAAGTGGACTGTCTGATGGTTTATATTGAAGTGGCAGTTTCCAACATGATGCTGGACGATTCTGCCATTGGAAAGATGATCAATCATTTCTGGGAAATCCCGGAAGAAAAGATTCGGGAATTTATCAGGAGAAACAGTCTCGGAATTGCGGATGTGGAAGAACTTTTTTCCATGGAAGAAGTCTTCGGGGCTGTTCTTTCCGGAAATGCGGTTTTCTTTATGGATGGTTATGATAGGGCCATGAAGATATCCAGCAAAGGCTATCCGGGGCTGGATGTATCAGAAGCGGAAACGGAAAAAGTGCTGCGGGGTTCCAAAGAAGGCTTCTGCGACAGCGTAAAAACCAATGCGGCCCTTGTGCGGAAGCGGATCCGGGATACCCGTCTTAAAGTAGAGCAGCAAAGCATCGGGGTGCGTTCCAATACAGTGGTGCAGCTTCTGTACGTGGAAGATCTGGTGCACGAAGAACTTCTGACCGCAGTGAAAGAACGGCTGGAATCTTTTACTGTGGACGGAATTCTGGATAGCGGAATGCTGGAACAGCTGACCGAAGAAGCATGGTATTCGCCGTTCCCTCAGTTTCAGACAACCGAACGTCCGGACCGGGCGGCACAGGAACTTCTCAATGGAAAAGCCGTTCTGCTCTGCGACAACTCACCGGTGGCACTGGTGATTCCAGGTGCATTTAACAGTTTTATGGAAAGCAGTGAGGACTGGTACAACCGTTTTGAAATGACTTCATTCCTGCGTGTGCTGCGGTATCTGGCTATGGCTGTGGCAACGTTGCTTCCGGGACTTTATCTGGCTGTGATACGGTTCCACACTCAGATTCTTCCGGCCAATCTGATTCTTTCTTTTGCACAGGCAAGGGAAGGCGTACCGTTTTCCAGCGTGGTGGAGCTGGTGTTCCTGGAGCTGTCTTTTGAGCTGATCCGGGAGGCGGGCGTGCGGATTCCCGGAGCTCTTGGAAATGCCATCGGGATTGTTGGAGGCCTGATTATTGGACAGGCAGCTGTGGAGGCTAATCTGGTAAGCCCCGTGGTGGTAATTATTGTGGCATTAACGGCGCTTGGATCTCTGGCGATCCCCAATGAGGAATTTGCGTCTGCGTTCCGGCTTCTGAAGTATGGATTTCTTTTTCTGGGAGGATATCTTGGCATCTTCGGAATTGTGCTGGGACTGTATCTGACAGCGGCACATCTGGCAGGACTTTTAAGTTTTGGTGTCCCATATCTGGTACCCTTTGTAGAAAAAAACGGCCAGGCGGAAACAGGAGGAAGAATTTTGCGCCAGCCATTCCGGAAACGGAAATTCCGGCCGTTGTATGCAAGAGATGACCAGAAGCGCAGACTGCGGACAAAGCCGTGGAGGCAGAAAGGAAAAGGATTATGAGATTTGCAGAAAACAACAGGATTTCCCACAGACAGCTTTTCCGGCAGATCATACTTGTGTTTCCGGCGCCTTTTCTTCTGTGCCTTTTTAAAAACGGAGAAATGCTGGGAGTGAATGCTATGGCAGGGACGATCCTGGCGGCGGTGCTTCTTTCATTTTATGTGATCTGGCTGATCCGTCTTGCTCCTGCTTATGGAGAACTTTCCAGAATGACAGGAAATATTACTGTACGGTTTATTGGACTGTTCTTTCTTTTATATGTAATCTTAAGTACGGCTTTTCTGGCGGATCTTCTTGCAAAAGTAATTCCACAGAGTCTGATCAGCGGGATTTCCGGGAAATGGCTGTCTCTGCTTGCTGTGGCAGCATGCAGTCTGGGAACGCACCGGGGAATGCAGAGAAGAGGAAGGATTGCGGAAATTTCCGGAGGGATTTTTCTGGCAGGGATTCTCCTTCTTATGATTTTGAGTGCAGGACAGGGAAAAGCGGAATATTTTCTGGAAACCGTGGAGGGTACCGGTAGCAGGTTTTCCGGGAAATGGATGATCCGGGATGTGTATGCATTTCTCTGTGTTTTTTCCGGAGTGGGGCTTCTGCCTTTTGGGCTTGAAAAAGTAGAAAAACAGGGAAGTGCCAGAAAGCCGGTGATCCTGGCCTTTCTTACCGTGTGTGGAATTGTCCTTGGTATGCAGGTTCTGCTTCCTGCTGTATTTGGAAAAAACAGGCTTCTGGCGGAAACATATCCGGTGCTGCCTCTTCTGGACGGGGCAGATCTTCCGGGAAATGTGCTGGCAAGATTTGATGTGATCTGGATGGGATTTCTGGTGTTCGGGCTTCTTTTTTCTCTGGGAAGTCTTTTCCATTACGGGAATCAGATTGCGGAGAAAACGAAGCTTGGAAGTGGACGGTACTGGATTCCGGCAGCAGGATGGATTCTTTCACTTTATGAAAAAAATGGCACCGGGATAGAAACGTATTATGGCTGGTATCTGGCATATATTTTTGTGCCGCTGCTTCTTGTGATCCAGATTTTTCTCAGTGTGGAAAATAGAGGCCGGTGGAAGAAAAAAATGGTGTCTGCGAGCCTGTTTTTCTTCATAAGCTTTATAGGAACCGGGTGTGCGGCAGTGGAACCGGAAAAAAGGATGTATCCACTGGCACTGGGCGCGGGTGTTTCGGAAGAAGGTTTTGTGCTGAAGTATGCCATGCCGGATATGAATGTAACCACCGGACAGGAGAAGCCGGAGGAAGATCCGGTTTCTGTACTGACTCTTGCAGGTGAAAACTTTCATGAGATTGAAAAAGTTTATAACCGGTCCCAGGAAAAATTTCTGGATCTGGGACACCTTCAGGTAGTAATTCTGGATGAAAGTATGATGACAGAAGAAAACAGAAAGATATTTCTTGAATACCTGAAGCAGGAAGAACATGTGGGAGAGGATGTGTATATGTTCCGGACAGGAATGCTGGGAGAGGTTTTTCGCTGGAAGGGAGCAGAGGAAAGTTCTGTGGGTGAATATCTTCAGGGAATACAGGAGAACCGTACTACCGGGCAGCAGAAAAAAGGAGTGACTTTAAGAGAGGTGTATCATCAGTTTTACCAGGACGGAACACTGCCGTGGATTCCGTCTGTATGGGTAAACGGGGATCTTCTGGAGGTGGATTACGGGAACCGTGAATAAACAAAGGTCCGGTTGTTAATAATCCTGATATCCATCAAAAAGATATCAGGAGGGTTTGATTATGAATGCGATAAAAACAGGAAAGTATATATTAAAAAGAACATGGGGGATTTTTCTTCTGGCAGCCATAATCATTGCCGGCGGCACCTGGGAAAAAAGAATTACGGATTTTGAAAACCCGAAGGTTTATGCATGGTGGGGAACCATCTACCCGGAATTCTGCTTTGAAAAAGTGGAGGATAACGGGGAAAATAAGCCGGTGAAGATCTCCTTCTGGCTTGCGAAAGCGCTGGATTGGTGATACAATATTCCAACGAGTAATTATAGCGCTCGATTAATTATTTCAGGAGAATAAGATCAATGAATATAGACAGAAACGCACCGGTTGGTGTGTTTGATTCCGGTATCGGAGGATTGACCGTAGCCCGGGAAATCATGCGGAATCTTCCCTCGGAAAAAATCGTATATTTCGGAGACACAGCCCGGGTTCCATATGGAAGCAAATCCAAAGAAACGGTTATCCGTTACTCCCGCCAGATCATTCATTTTCTGCAGGAACAGAAGGTGAAGGCCATTGTTGTAGCCTGTAATACAGCCAGTGCTTTTGCTCTGGATGAGGTGAAAGATGAGCTGGATATTCCTATTCTGGGAGTGATCGAGGCCGGTGCCAGAGTGGCAGCCCAGGAAACCAGAAACAAGCGTGTTGGTATCATCGGTACGGTAGGTACCGTAGGAAGCGGCATCCATGCTTCTTATCTGAAAGAACTGGATCCGGAGATTACAGTCATCGGAAAGGCGTGCCCCTTATTTGTACCGCTGGTGGAAGAAGGATGGTATCACGATCCGGTTACAGAGGAAGTAGCCAGAAGATACTTAAAGGAGCTGCAGGATCAGGAGATCGATACGCTGATCCTTGGCTGTACCCATTATCCGCTTCTGCGATCTACGATCCGGAAGATTATGGGTGAGGAGGTCCGCCTTGTAAACCCGGCATATGAAACGGCGCTGGAACTGAAGAAGCTTCTGGCCGGGATGGATCTTGCCAGTGATGAAGCTGCACAGGAAGAATTTCCATACCGCTTTTATGTAAGTGACCTTGCCGAGAAATTCAAGGATTTTGCCAATTCCATTCTTCCATATAATGTAGAAAAGACACAGAAGATCGATATTGAGAAATATTAGGAGAAAAAAATGCAAAAAGAAGTTTTGATCCATGTAAGAGGGCTTCAGATGATGGACTCACAGGGAGACCAGGAGCCGATCGAGATCGTTGTGCCGGGACAGTATTATTTCCGCAACGGTTCCCATTATCTCAGATATGAGGAACTTTTGGATGAAACTGCCGAACCCACAATCAATTACATAAAAATGTCAGAAAAAGGCCTGGAAGTAAGCAAAAAAGGCCTGGTAAATGTCCATATGGTATTTGAACAGGGAAAGAAAAACATGACCTATTATACTACTCCATATGGAACACTTCAGATGGGAATTGCAGCTACAAGCCTGGAGCTTAAAGAAAGCGAAGAGAATCTTCAGATGAAAGCAGATTATGCGCTGGATATGAATGAGGAACATGTGGCAGACTGCTACCTGGCAATTCAGGTGCAGCCAAGAGACTGTAAGGATTTTGTCTTATAATACCAGCATCATAAAAAATAACCGCCGTACATCAGGAAAATCCTGAGAGCACGGCGGTTGTTTTGTATTCGGATTATTTACGGAATCTTGCGAGGAAGCCTTTTTTCTTCTTCTGTGGTGTTTCAAGAGAACCACGGATTCCTTTTACGCCAACGATGTAAAGACCGCTGACTTCAGCTTTGATCTCTTTCTTAACCGGGATCAGATCAAAGACTTTCTCATCTGCAATGAGGATGCTGATCTTCGGACCAACTTTAGCTTTTACGATCGGAAGTTTGGAACGACGCATAAGCTTCGGTGTCTGGTCAATGACCATCTGTGGAAGTCCGGAATCTTTCAGTGGCATCCGCTTTTTATCGATGATCAGCATGGAAACTGTCTGCTTGTTGGCCTGGATCTGAGCCTGCTGTTCGTCCTGTTTTTTCTGAGCCTTCTTTCCGAAGAAGTAGAGTGCGACTAATGCTGCGATCAGAATAACGAGGATGACCAGAAGAACAATGGTAACTGTACTCATTTGAGAATCCCCCTGTATGTATATTTGTTTCGCAATCGGTTACATTACGTACAAAACATTTTAGCATTGTTTTCCCAAAAAGGCAAGATAAAAGAAAAGTGAAAAAGACAGGAGGAATGGTGGAAATTTCAGCGTTTACAAGGTATAATGATTATGCTGTGGTCCACAATATATACCAGATGGATTGCAGAAACAGGGTGATCTTTGTTTATACGTAAGAAACGAAAGAAGACCAGAGATGGAGGAAATTGGTATGGAAGAGAACAGGCCCCGGAGATCCAGACCAGAAATGGGAACTCCGGAGTATGAAGAATGGCGTAAATGTATGCTGGAACGCCGCAGGAAGCGCCTGCAGCGGGAACGCAGAAATCGTCTGATCGCTATAGGAGCAGTAATTTTGCTTGTCGCCGGAGGCATATCCGCCGGTGTGACAGCTTTTAAAGAAAAAAATACAGCAGTCTCTCAGCAGAAAAAAAGCGCATCTGCTACAAAAGAATCAAACAAAACAGAAAATCAGAAAAATTCGCAGGATGAAAGTTCCAAGCAGAACGTTCTGACAGAAGCTGCCGCATCAGAAGAAACCGTATCCGGTGATACTCTTGCAAAGGCAGATTTTCTGGCACAGCAGTATAATTATGATAAGGCAATAGATCTTCTGAAAAACGATCCGGATTACGGTTCCAGCCAGAAGATGCAGAATGCAGTAAAAAAATATGAAGAAACAAAAGCAACATGTACGGCATGGCCACTTGAAGAAGTGACGCATGTCTTTTATCATATTCTGATAAAAGATACATCCAAAGCTTTTGACGGAGATTATAAAGAAGCAGATTATAATCAGGTTATGACTACCATTGATGAGTTTAATAAGATTACGCAGACCATGTACGATAAGGGCTATGTCATGGTAAGCATTAAAGACATGGCAAAGGTGGATGAAAACGGCAATATCACAGAAGGAGAAATTCTTCTCCCACCGGGGAAAACACCGTTTGTCCTTTCGCAGGATGATGTATGTTATTATCATTATATGGATGGAGATGGTTTTGCCACAAAACTGATTGTGGATGAAGAGGGGAAAATCCGCAACGAATATGTGGAAGATGATGGCAGCGTATCAGTAGGAGATTACGATATGGTACCATTGATTGACCGTTTTGTGGAGCAGCATCCGGATTTTTCCTACCGGGGAGCCAAGGGAATCGTGGCACTTACCGGGTACAATGGAATTCTGGGATACCGTACAGACGAAAGTTATGAAACACGTCCTGCAGATCTGGATGCAAATAAAGTACAGTGGCTGGACGAACATCCGGATTTCAGTCTGGAGGAAGAACGGGCAGCCGCAAAAAAAGTTGCTGATGCTATGAAGGCAGAAGGCTGGGAATTTGCGAGCCATACCTGGGGACATCAGAATGTAGGACAGATTTCCCTGGAGAAACTGCAGTCCGATACCGAAAAATTCAAAAAAAATGTGGATCCGCTGATTGGGGGAACGGATATCATTATTTTTGCTTTTGGAACAGATCTTACAAATGCAGCAGATTATTCCGGCGATAAATTCGAATATCTGAAGGGACAGGGCTATAATTATTACTGTAATGTAGATTCCAGTCAATATTTTGTACAGATCCGTGACCGCTATTTCCGACAGGGAAGAAGAAATCTGGATGGATATCGTATGTATTATAATCCGGAGCTTCTGGAAGATCTTTTTAACGCAAAAGAAGTTTTTGATTCTGCAAGACCGACACCGGTACCGCCGATGGGATGATCCGCAGATAAAAGATACGAGGGGACTTAAAAGAAAGGGGCTTATTATTTATGAAGAAAAAAATTGCAGGTGTACTGACAACAGTACTTGCAGCGTCACTTCTTGTGGGCGGAAATTCTTCCGTTACCGTTGAGAAGGACAATATGATTGCCCAGTCACAGGACAGTGAAGAAACACAGTCAGATGAGGCAGAAGAGGAGGATACACAGTCTGAAGAAGCAGAAGAAGTGGCCAAAGTAGCAGCAGATCCGGAGGATCAGCCGGCAGCTACCGAGACACCAAAAGAAGAAAAAAAAGCAGAGAAGGAAACCCAGAAACGGGAAGAATCCGAAGACAGTTCCACAAGTACTTCCTCAGACGAAAAAACACTTCTCAAGAAGGCGCAGAAACTGGCACAGCAGTATGACTACACAGGGGCGATTTCTGTTCTTCAGAATAACTGGAAGTTTGCAACCAGTGATAAGATGCAGAAGGCAGTATCGGAATACAGAAAGAAAAGAGATGCCTGTGTGGAATATCCGCTGGAAAATATTACCCATGTGTTCTTTCATTCACTGATTGTAGACACATCCAGAGCTTTTGACGGAGATTCCGATGAAGCGGGATACAATCAGATGATGACAACAGTCAGCGAGTTTAAAAAGATGATTCAGAGTATGTATGAGAAGGGATACGTACTGGTAAGTCCTCATGACATGGCGGTTGTTAATGATGACGGAACTATGAGCAGAGGAAAGATCATGCTTCCGGAAGGCAAGATTCCGTTTGTGCTTTCCGAAGATGATGTCAGCTATTACCATTACATGGATGATGATGGTTTTGCCACAAAGCTGGTAATTGATGACAACGGAGACATCAAGTGTGAATATAAAAAGGCAGACGGAACAGTTGTAACCGGCGATTACGATGTGGTGCCTATTCTGGACTCCTTCATAAAACAGCATCCGGATTTTTCCTATCATGGAAGAAAAGGAATTCTGGCGATGACAGGTTACAACGGAGTTCTGGGATACCGTACCGACGGTGCCTATAAAACCAAGAAAAATCTTCAGGATAACCAGAAGGCTTTTCTTAAAGCCAATCCGGACTTTGACTATGACAAAGAGGTAAAGCAGGCCAAGAAAGTGGCAAAAGCCATGAAAAAAGACGGCTGGGAATTTGCAAGCCATACCTGGGGACACAGAAATGCAACGTCTTCCACTGCGGCTGAACTGAAAACCGATAATAAGAAATGGGAAAAATATGTGGCTCCGATTCTGGGAAAAACGGACATGATTATTTTTGCCTTTGGCGCAGATATTGGTGACTGGGAAGGATATACTTCGGATAATGCCAAGTATGAATATTACAAGAGCCGTGGCTACCGTTATTTCTGTAACGTGGATTCCAGCCAGTATTTTGTACAGATCACAAGTGAATATTTCCGACAGGGAAGAAGAAATCTGGATGGATATCGTATGTATTACAATCCGGATATGCTCAGTGATCTGTTTGATGTATCTGAAGTATGGGATTCTTCCAGGCCGACACCGGTTCCTGAAATGTAAAAAAGTAATTCAGATTTTACAGGGAAACATAAAAAAAGACTATAATAATCCACAGTTGAATATAGAGTTTGAATCGGAATATAAATATCCGTTTTATTTGATGAAGGGAGTAAGATATGAAGAAAAAGACATATCTCGTTATTCTTGCACTGTGTGCAGCTATGGCAATGACAGCCTGTGGCACATCTGCAGGTCAGAAAGAAGAAACAAAATCCACAGCGGAATCACAGGATACAGCTGATGAAAAAGATTCCAAAGCAGCAGATTCCGCAGAATCAGATTCAGATAAAGAAAGTACAGGCACAGTTTCCGGAGATACAAGACTGGTATCTGTGGATGATGTCAGCAAATATGTGACAATCGGACAGTATAAGGGGCTGTCTCTTGATAAAACTGTAGAAGCGGTAACCGATGATATGGTTGACGGAAGAATTAAGGAAGAATTACAGAATAAGGCCGAGGAAGTAACCGAAGGAAGCGTCCAGAACGGTGACGTGGTTACGATCAATTATGTAGGAACCAAAGATGGTGTGGCATTTGATGGAGGAACAGCCAACAATTATGAACTGACCATTGGTTCCGGAACTTTTATTGACGGTTTTGAAGATGGAATTATCGGAATGAAAAAAGGCCAGACAAAAGATCTCGATCTTACATTCCCGGAAGAGTATTCATCTGAAGAGCTGGCAGGACAGGAAGTTGTATTCAAAGTTACCCTGCAGAGCTTCAAACGTGCACCGGAGCTTACCGATGACTGGGCAGCCAAGAATACAGACTGCAAAACAGCAGAAGAATACAGAAAAGAGATCCGCACCACACTGGAGGATGAGGCAAAAACAAGCGCACAGAATACACTCCGTGAGACTGCATGGAATACAGTACTTTCTGCTTCCGAAGTAAAAGAATATCCTCAGGATGATCTGGATACAGCAAAAACAGAATTTAAGACACTGTACGAAAATTACGCAAAACAGGGTGATATGACTCTGGAGGATTTTGTAAAAGCCCAGGGAATTTCCATGGATGATTTTGAGGAACAGAGCAGTCAGTATGCGGAATATAAGGTGAAACAGAACCTGATCGTGCAGGGAATTATGGATGCGGAGAACATGACACTTGAGGATGAAAAATCTCTCAGCATTCAGGATGAACTGATCAAGGCATATAATGTCAAAGATCTGGCAGCGCTGGTAGATAAATATGGACAGGCTGCAGTAGATGAATCCATCGGACTTCTCAGGGTAGAAGATTTTATACTGGATAATGCTACAGTGGAAGAAAAAGTTACTGCCGGTGATACCGAAGGCGTAAACGGAGACGATCCGTCAGAAGACGGAAGCAGCGCCGAGGGAACGGTTGATGAAGAACTGGAAGCAGCAGAAGCCACAGACATGGTTCCTGAAGAGGGAGAAACAGATTCAGCAGAGTAAAGAAATAAGATGCGGGGCCCGGAATTCTTTCCGGGAACCGCTTTTTTCACAGAAATACCAGAGGCGAAAATTAAGAGATTCTTTCGGAAATTCCATTGTATTTGAATACCAAATGAGGTATGATAAAGTTTAGACATTAAAAAGTTATAAGTAATATAAATGGGGATATATAAAATGGACAAAAGAGTTTTGCGCGAAAGAATGCGTAGAAAGCAGCAGCAATTAAGACGGCGGAGGATGATGAAACGTATAACCTGTGTGGTTGCGGCAATTCTTCTGCTGATTTTTGTTGTTCGCGGGGTAATTCTTCCGATTGTCAATCATGCAGGCGGTGGAAGCAGTAAAGATGCAGAGACTGTAAATGTGCAGGCGAATACGGCAGGAACTTCCACGGATAACAGTACAGAAGATGCTTCCGCATCGTCCGATTCCGGATCTTCAGATTCATCCGGAGACAGCAGTTCGGATAACAGCAGCACAGATGCTACGGTGATGCCTGTAAAGGGCACAGCGGCTGCAGATAAGCTTTCGGTTATGACACCGGGATGGCATGAGGATTCCACAGGAAAATGGTATCAGAATCCGGACGGTACATATTATATCAATGGTTTTGCGGAGATTGACGGAACTACATACAGTTTTGATGAGAATGGATATATGCAGACCGGATGGGTTGAGAAAGGCGTGAAGGATTATTACTTCAATGAGGATGGTTCCTACGACCCGACTCAGAAGCGTCCGATGATTGCCCTGACTTTTGATGACGGACCTGGAGAATATACAGAAACACTTCTTGACACAGTTGAGAAATATAACATTCATGTTACTTTCTTTATGCTGGGACAGAATGTTGAGGGACGTGAGTCCACCGTACAGAGAATGGTTCAGCTTGGCTGTGAGATTGGTAACCACACCTGGGATCATCCGTCACAGACTCTTCCGAATATGGATTTGGATTCTGTTGTACAGGAATTCCAGAAAACAGATGACGAGCTGGTGAAAGCCTGCGGACAGGCTGCAACCGTGTGCCGTGCACCGTATGGAGCAATCACAGAAGAACAGATGGCAGCAGTAGGCAAACCGTTTTTCATGTGGTCCACAGACTCCCTGGACTGGAAACTGATGGATGCGGATGCGGATTACAATGAGATCATGAACAGCGATCTGAGTGATGGTTCTATCATTCTGATGCATGATATCCATGAGCCATCTGTAAAATGTGCTACTGAGAAGTTGATTCCGGAACTGGTCAATGAGGGATATAAGCTGGTGACAGTCAGTGAACTTGCAGCAGCTAAAGATGTTACTTTACAGAGTGCTTCCTATTCTGACTTCTGGGACAGCTCCCTTCAGGCTGGACGTGTTGCAGGATATGCGGGAAATTCCAGTGATTCCACAGATTCTTCCGATGGAAGCGAATCTTCTGACAGCACAGATGTCAGCGATGGCTCTTCCGATGGTTCTGATGTCAGTGACGGTTCCGATGATTCCTCTGACGGAAGTGATTATTCCGATGGTTCTTCCGATGATGGAAGCTATGATGACGGTTCCTATGACGATGGTTCCTACGATGATGGAAGTGAAGAATAATTAAGAAGATATTTGGTTAAATAACACCAGAGACCTGAGTGACAAAATGTGCGTCATTCAGGTCTCTTTTTTGACTTTATCTGACACTGTCGGATAATAGACACATATTAGCCGAAGAGGGTTTTTCCTTGACTGAAAATATAGGGATTGGTATAATTATAGAATAAAAAACTCCACTTAAAATTGGGGAATGGACGGTGGCAGAACTATAAAGGGAGGTACCTGAAAATGGGAAAGAAATTACAATTTACGGAGCTTGACCAGTATCTGTTCGGTCAGGGCACGAATTATGATATTTACAGGAAGCTGGGAGCACATCCGGACACGCAGAACCGGAAAAAAGGAGTTTATTTTGCAGTGTGGGCACCTAATGCACAGGCGGTTTCTGTTATAGGTGAATTCAACGAATGGGATGCGGAGAAGAATCCCATGAAAAAAGTTGGACCCATTGGCGTTTATGAGACATTTGTACCGGGAGCGAAGATCGGACAGCTGTATAAATTTTACATTACAGGTGCACATGGTGAGGAGCTTTACAAGGCAGATCCATATGCCAATGCCGCTGAAATGCGTCCCGGAACAGCTTCTCGTATTACAGATATCACCAACTATAAATGGAAAGATGATACCTGGATGAAAAATCGTGAGAACTTTGATCCGGATACAAGCGCCATGTCGATCTATGAGGTACATCCGGGTTCCTGGATGAAGCATCCGCAGACAGCAGAGGATGAGGATGGTTTTTATTCTTACAGAGAACTGGCGCCGAAGCTTGCCCAGTATGTCAAAAAAATGGGATATACCCATGTGGAGCTTATGGGTATCGCAGAGCATCCTTTTGACGGCTCCTGGGGCTATCAGGTAACCGGCTATTATGCACCGACTTCCCGCTACGGAACACCGCAGGATTTCAAATATCTGGTTGATTATCTCCACCGTCAGAAGATCGGTATCATTCTTGACTGGGTACCGGCACATTTTCCGAAGGATGCACATGGACTGGCTAATTTTGACGGAACTGCTGTTTATGAGCATGCAGATCCGAGACAGGGTGAACATCCGGACTGGGGAACTAAGATCTACAATTACGGACGCCCGGAGGTGAAGAACTTCCTGATCGCAAACGCTCTTTACTGGGTAGAGGAATGCCACGTTGATGGTCTTCGTGTAGATGCGGTTGCGTCCATGCTCTACCTGGATTACGGTAAGAAAGACGGTGAGTGGGTTGCTAATAAATACGGCGGAAACAAGAATCTGGAGGCTATTGAATTCTTCAAGCATCTGAATACCGTTGTTCTGGGAAGAAATCATGGAACTGTCATGATCGCAGAGGAATCTACCGCATGGCCGATGGTAACCGGCAAGGCAGAAGACGACGGGCTTGGTTTCTCCCTGAAATGGAATATGGGCTGGATGAACGATTTCCTGGAATATATGAAGCTGGATCCGTATTTCCGTAAATTTAATCATAATAAGATGACATTTTCCATGACTTATGCATACAGTGAGAAGTATGTTCTGGTTCTTTCCCATGATGAGGTAGTACATCTGAAGTGCTCCATGCTGGAAAAGATGCCAGGCGAACTGGATGATAAATTCAAGAACCTGAAAGCTGGTTATACCTTCATGTTTGGACATCCGGGTAAGAAACTTCTGTTCATGGGACAGGATTTTGGACAGCTTCGGGAGTGGAGTGAGGCCAGAGAGCTTGACTGGTATCTTCTTGGAGAGGAGAATCATCAGAAACTGCAGCAGTATGTCAGTGATCTTCTTCACATTTACAGGAAATATCCGGCACTTTATGGTGCGGACAATGATCCTTCTGCATTTGAGTGGATCAATGCCAACGATGGCGACAGAAGTATCTTCAGTTTTGTGAGAAAATCCCCCACAAGACGTAACAACATTCTGGTTGTATGCAACTTCACGCCGGTAGCACGTCCGGATTACCGTGTAGGTGTACCGAAGAAGAAACAGTACAAACTGATTATGAATGAGCAGGGACTTCTTCCGAAAGGCAAGGCATTCAAGGCAGAGAAGAAGAACTGCGACAACCGGGAATTTTCTTTTGCATATCCGCTGGAAGCTTATGGAGTCGGCGTATTTACATACTGATATTCCGGGTTGACAAAAGCTTTTTTGGACAGTATAGTAAGCCATATAAAGGGGAGTAGCTGGCACGTCAGTGTTCATGATGTCGTCAATCTCGATGGGTGAATGCCTGTGTATCGTGATGAAACAGCGAGACTTTTATTGCATGTTTTTTGTGCAATAAAAGTCTCTTTTTTTTACGATTCTGCCCATACTGTTAACAGGGATTTTGCTGAGGATCTGTAAAGGAGGAATGGTATCTGTGAAAACTTATTACAATGAAACGGTAGAAACTGTACGCAGAGATCTGAATGGGGAACAGGATTTTCTGACGAATGAGGAAGTAAAAAGAAGGCAGGAAAAATTCGGATTCAATGAACTTGCGGAAGGTAAGAAAAAAAGTGGTCTGCAGATTTTTCTGGAACAGTATAAAGATTTTCTGGTGCTGATCCTGATTGTTTCGGCGGTGGTTTCCCTGTTCCTGGGTGAAACAGAGAGCGCGGCAGTGATCCTGCTGGTGATTACCATGAATGCGATCCTGGGAACTGTGCAGACCATTAAGGCAGAGAATTCCCTGGAAAGCCTGAAACAGCTGGCGGCGCCAGAGGCAAAAGTGGTAAGGAACGGCAAAGTGGTGCAGATCCCGGGACGGGAGATCACAGTAGGAGATATCGTTCATCTGGAGGCGGGGGATTATATTCCGGCAGATGGACGTGTGCTGGAGAGTGCCAGCCTGAAAACAGATGAGAGCGCACTTACCGGAGAAAGCCTCGGGGTGGATAAGATCAGTGACCCGCTGGAAGGGAAACTGGCCCTGGGGGATCAGAAAAACATGGTATTTTCCGGAAGTTACGTAACTTATGGAAGAGGTGTTTTTCTTGTAACAGACATTGGAATGAACACGGAAGTTGGAAAGATCGCCAGCCTTTTGAAGAATACTTCGGAGAAAAAAACGCCGCTTCAGGTTAATCTGGATCAGTTTGGCAAAAAGCTTTCCATGATGATCCTTCTGCTGTGTGGAGCACTTTTTGTCCTGCAGGTACTGAAAGGCGGAAATGTGGCAGATGCATTCCTGTTTGCAGTGGCGCTGGCTGTAGCGGCGATCCCGGAGGCTTTAAGTTCCATTGTGACTATCGTGCTGGCTTTTGGTACCAGAAAAATGGCAAAGGAAGGTGCGATCATCCGGAAGCTCCAGTCTGTGGAAGGGCTTGGAAGCGTATCGGTGATCTGTTCGGACAAAACGGGAACACTGACGCAGAACCGTATGACTATTGAACACTACTATGTGGACGGACGTGATATCCCTGCAGATGAGATCGATCCGGAAGATCCCCTTCAGGGACAGATGCTCAGGTTCAGTATCCTGTGCAACGATTCCACCAATGTGGAAGGGCAGGAGATCGGAGATCCCACAGAAACGGCAATGATCAATCTCGGGGACAGAGGTTGCAAAAGATGCGGCATCTATGGTTCTGACGGATGATAATTTTGCCACGATCATCAAGGCAGTGGAGAGTGGACGAAATATTTATGAAAATATCAAAAAAGCTATACAGTTTCTTCTTTCCGGAAATTTTGCGGCAATTCTGGTAGTGATTGTGGCTTCTCTGATGAGCTTACCGGTTCCTTTTGCGCCGGTGCATCTGCTGTTTATCAATCTGCTTACGGATAGCCTTCCGGCCATTGCGCTGGGGCTGGAACCTTACCATCATGATGTGATGGGAGAAAAGCCCAGACCCGTAAAGGAATCCATTCTTACAAAAGATTTCCTGACCCGCATTGGAGTGGAAGGTGGTGTGATCGGTGCTGTGGTGCTGGCTGCATTTTTGATTGGATATCGGGATGGAAATAAGGTGCTGGCAGGTACTATGGCGTTTGCGGTGCTGTGCCTGTCAAGATTGCTTCACGGATATAACTGTAAGGCGAAAAAACCGGTGATTTTTACCGGAGAATTTTTTAATAACCATTTTATGCAGGGAGCGTTCCTGGCTGGATTTATACTTCTTACAGTGGTACTTACGGTTCCGGTGCTTCATGATTTTTTTGTAGTGCAGACACTTAAAATGGGAGAGCTTCTGACCGTTTACGGACTGTCAGGATTAAGTATGCTGGTGATTCAGGGACTGAAACAGGTGGTGAAGTTCTGACAAAAAACAGAAAATAAAAAATACCGGGGATCGGAATGTCATTGGAAGATGAGACATTCCGATCTCCGGTGTTTTTATCTGGAATTAATACAACTTATTCTTCGCTGTCATAGTAGGAGTCATCATAGGAATCGTCGTAAGAACTATCATCGTAGGAACCATCGTCATAGCTGCTGTCATCATAAGAATCCGAGCCATCATCGTAGGTGTCATCCGAGGATCCGTCTGTGCTGCCGGAATTATTGTCTGCAGAGTTGAAATTTTCGGAATTAATGTCAATTCCTTTGTCCGCATAATATTTTTCTGCTGTGATAGAATCGGTGTCTTCTACGATATTTCCGGATGCATCAATCATATTCAGATCAGTATCAATGGTTACATCCAGAAGATTGGTTCCTGTGGATGGGGTAACATTCATGGACATGATTTCATTGAATTTCTTTTTCAGGTTGTCGAGAGTGAATACACCGGAACCAATGTACTTCTGAACACCGTTCTGAGATGCCAGTTCCTCCGTGTAGTCAGAAAGCATGTACGGCCCAAATTCTCCGGCATCGCTGTTGTAATGCATAACCAGAGGTTCTACAGTTGGTGTCAGGATCTCGATGGAAGTTTGGCCATCTTTTACCGTTTTCTGGATAGTGAATTTTGCCATTCCGCCAAGGAGCTCTTCCAGTTTCTGCTGGGTGGATACGAAATTTCCCAGAGAGTAGAAAACGACAGCTTCATTGCCATTATCATCGGTAAGGCGGCCGTATGGCTGAAGTACATGTGGGTGACCGCCGATGATGACATTTACACCCTGTTCCATGAGATAGGCTGCCCATTGTTTTTCGTATTCGTTTGGCATAGTTTCGTCTTCGGTGCCCCAGTGTGCTACGAAGATGATGCAGTCAGCCTGCTGTTTGGCTTTCTGGATCATGGTTGTGATCTTGTCCTTGCGGATCATGTCGATCATGTAATCTTTTCCTTCGATTCCGCCTACGTTTGTGCCGTAGGTGTAATCCAGAAATGCGATTTTGATACCGTTTACTTCGCGGATTTTTACGGTGTCAGCATCTTCCTGGGAGTCATGGATTCCGAGAAGTGTGACATCTGGATAATTGGTTTTCCAGAAGTTCAGTGTGTCGGTGAGGAAGCCTTCGCCGAAGTCATCAATGTGGTTGTTGGCGGATTCTACTACGTTGAATCCGGCTTTTACGATGGCGTCTCCTACTTCGGTCGGGGTTGCGAAGGAGGGGTAGGAGCTTACGCTGTCGTGGTCGGTTGTGAAGACGGTTTCCTGGTCGATCATTTTGATGTCTGCGTCTTTGATGGCGTCCTGGATGTGGGTGTAGATTTTGTCGTAGTTCCAGTTGCCGTCAGAGGATGCGCCTGCGTCTATGAGGCTCTGGTGGTAGAGGTTGTCGCCGACTGCGATAACGGAGGCTGTGGTGATTTCTCCGGTAGTGGCAGCTGCTTCTTGTTTTTCTTTTATTGCAGCTGCTTTTTTCTGGGCATCAATGGCTGGTTTGCGGATAAGGCGGTAGTCCAGCTGATTGAAGAAAAGTACCAGGATGGCAAGGACAACGATGGATGCCAGAAGGCTTATGCGGGCGTTGCTGCGTTCGCGGAAGTTTAACGGGATGTTGTCCTTGGGGTTGCGTTTGATGGGACGCCTGGGCTCTTGCAGAGGGGTAGGGGTGGATTCTCTTTTTAAGACTCGTTTGAGGGAGTCGGGGATTTTGATGTTGGGTGAGAATTTCATTTATGGTTTACCTTGTCTTTCTTTGGATTTTGAATGTGATTGGTTTGCGTGGTTGTATTATAGCAGATTTTTTTTTTCGTGGGAAGAGGGTGGTGGGAGGGAACGTACGCCCGTGTTGGGGTTGCTGTCTGGTTTGTGGTTTTGTTGGACGGACGCTGGCAAGGCGTGTGCTGTCCGGCGCCGGGGCTTCGTCGGGGGCTGGCTTCTAAGCCGCTGAAAATCTGCTAAAACCGCTTCAAAAATTCCCGAACTCGTTTCGCTCAAACAGCGAGAATTTTTGAAGCAACGCAGATTTCCACCGACTAAGAATCAGCACCCCTCCTGCAGAGTCGTCGCCAGACAGCACACGCCTTGCCAGCTGGTGTTTCAAGCCGGGAAGTGCTGATGGCTGCCCGGGCAGTGAGGTTCAGAGTGTGAGGGTAGAGTGGCGGGGTGGGAGTTCGGTTTAGAATGTGAGGTTGAGTGGTTTCCCGGGAGTTGGATGAGCCGAGGCGCTTCGCTGTCGGTTTGAAATGAAGTGGGAAGGGTGAGGTGTTGTTGCCTGGTGTGGGGGTGTGGTGTATACTGTAGGAAAAATGGAAGGGAGTGTTTTTGTGGGTGTTTACAGGCGTAAGGCGCAGTATCATGAGACGGATCAGATGGGGATTATCCATCATTCCAATTATGTGAAATGGATGGAAGAGGCCCGGATCGATTTTATGAAGGAGATGGGTTTTGGTTATGGCGAGGTGGAGAATCGGGGGATCGTTTCTCCGGTTGCGGGGGTTTCGGTTTCTTATAAGAAGCCGGTGCTTTTTGATGATGTGGTGGAGATTTCGGTTTCAGTGAGGAAGTATAGTGGTGCGGTTCTGGAACTGGATTATGAGTTTTTTAATGTGACCAGGGGCGAGGTCTGTACTGTGGCTTCTTCGAAGCATTGTTTTACCAGGGATGGGAAGCTGGTTTCTCTGAAGAGGGAGATTCCGGAACTGGATGTTCTGTTTAGAGATTGTGCGAAGGGAGAGTAAGTTGGATGGAAGTTGTGGAGATGCTTGATAATCTGAAGGAAAAGGCCCGCAGGGACCCGGCGCTTCGGGAGGTTTTGCTGGCTACCCGTAAGGAGAAGGAGCCGCTGGCTGCCTTCTGTAAAAAGTGCCGGGAGCTTGGGGTTCCAGTTTATGAGATGGATCTGATTGCGGCGGGGGAAGAGTTTTATGCGGCTATGAAGCGGAGCACCAATGGTGGCGGGGAGAATTCTCCGATGCTTGAGGGTGAGGATGATTTTTATGAGCTGTTTTTTGCGGGGCTGGAGTAAAAAGTTATAATTTTGGCCCAGGGATTCGGTTAAAATTCCGCATCAATATATTTCTCCAGCACCGGGAACTGCACACCTCCGATTTTCAGCACCTGGTTGTGAAATTTTTTCAGGTCAAAATCCTGGCCCAGGCGGTTCTGCTCGGAGGTGCGTAGATCCAGTATGCTTAAGTAGCCCCAGTAGTATTTCAGATAATTCCCGGGGGTTTCCAGGATATACTGGTAGATCTCGGAGACAACGGTGCTGTCTTCGATTCCAAAGGCTTTCAGGAAGCTGGCTGCTTCGGCCTGGGTCCAGCCGTTGTAGTGGATCTCGATATCCAGAAGGGAGTACATACATAAGTTGATGCTGCGGTTCAGCCAGGAGATCCTGGCAAGTTCTGTGGCAGAAGGATCCTGAATATAATCGGCCGCGTACTGGTAGGCAAAGGGCTCAACATAGGTGGCCCATCCTTCCGCAAAACCGGAGGTGCAGAGGAGATTCCGGATTCCGGAGGGATTCTGGCGTTGGAAGGTGACAGTCTGGTAAAGGTGTCCTGGAAATCCTTCGTGTGCCAGTGTGGTAAAAAGCTCCAGTTCCTGGTAACTGGCAGCCGGATTTATGTAGATCACGTTAGGGGTTCCGGTATCCATGGGTGGTGTGAGATAAAAGGCAGGACTTAAGTAATCTTTCATGGAATCGTGGACTGTGCGGAGTTCAAAAGTGACATCTGCAAGGGCTGGAAAATCTGCCTGGATCTTCTGCTGAAGGGCGTTCAGCATCTGGGCGGGTTTCATTTTTTTGAAAGTGATTCCCTGGTTGAGTATAGTCAGAAGTTCCGGTTTTTTGCGGAGCATGGTTCCTGCGATGCCGATTTCGCTGGAAAGCTGTCTGGAGAGACGTTTTTCCATTTGTTTTACAGGAACGTAAGAACCGGTCTGGCTCTGGAGAAGATAGAGATAGTAGGCTTTTCCTCCCTTAAAATAAGTCAGGCCACGATTGTTTTTCCCTGTGCCACGCAAAGCTTCCAGCCCGGTCATAAGTTCCTGATAGGCAGGAATGACTTCTGTTTTCATGAGACTTTTGTGGGTCAGGATCAGAGCGTTCTGTTCTGAAACGGAAAGTTTTCCATAATCCGAGAGCTTTTTCTGAAAAATATCCAGCATATAATTGTTGTCCGGATTCTGGATAAAAGCGCTGCATTGTGCCAGAACCCGGTCCAGAGTAGTGTCGCTCATAAAGAAACCAGCTTCGGATTTCTTTTTCTCAAATTTCAGGATACTCTGAAAGTAAGGCCGGATGGTGGTGAGAAGGTTGAGATAATCGGTGATATCCTGAGCTTCATAAAAAGCGTATTCCGCCAGAAGTACCGGAAGCTGGGCCTGAATACCAAGACTTGGCCCAAGTGGTTCCTGGAGAAGATAATTGTCGCCCAGAGATTTTTCCGTATGATAATAGAGGAGCATGGAATCCAGAGTCAGCTGGTTTTCCGTGGAAAGGCGGCTGTAGCGAAAGGATTTCAGCTTTTCTTCGTACTGGCTGCAGATCTGATATGTATTTTTCATGTCGGTCGGGACGGTGCCAAGAGAGGCTTTTTTTCGTGGGATGCCCTGCTTTTCCGGATGTGCCAGGGTATAGTGAAGAGTAAGTGTGCTGCCGGAGACTTCATTTTGAAAAACTTTTCTGGAAAAGGCTTCAAATTTTCCATTTTCCGTGATCCCATGGGCGGAAAAATAGCCGGCAGTGAGGCCTGCAAACAGCGTCAGGACAAGCAGCAAAGTGATAAAAAGAGGAGATTTTTTTCCCCGGATCTTAAAAGGCATAGGAGATCCTTTCAGAAGGATGCTTTGTTCTATCATATTGGAAAATTACGGAATCTATGATATTATGTGAACGGAAATACAGAAAAAAAGCCGATAAATTATGGAGAAATAACATGAGCGATATCTATGATCTTGCAATTTTAGGCGGAGGTCCGGCAGGGATCACGGCAGCGATCTATGCGTCCAGGGCCAGATTAAATACTATATGGATCGACAAAAATTTCGCACCGGGCGGCCAGATCACAGCTACCTATGAGGTGGATAATTATCCGGGAATGCCGGGAATCTCAGGTATGGATCTGGGGGAAGCGTTCGGGGAGCATGCCCGGAAGCTGGGGCTGGAACCGCAGCGCGAGAAGATCCTTTCCCTGGAAAATATTTCCGGGGAGATCAAGACGATCCGCACAAAAAAACACGAATACCAGGCAAAAACGCTGATCCTTGCATTTGGAGCTGAGCACAGGAAACTGGATATTCCGGGAGAAGATGACCTTGGCGGCCTTGGAGTTTCCTATTGTGCTACCTGTGACGGAGCTTTTTATAAGGACAGGACTGCAGTGGTAGTGGGCGGCGGAAACGTGGCAGCAGAGGACGCGGTTTTTCTTTCCGGCCTCTGCGAAAAAGTATATCTTGTCCACCGCCGTGATGCGCTTCGGGCGGATAAGGCCATTCAGGAGAAGGTTTTTGCCTGCGAAAATATAGAAATGGTGTGGGACAGTGTTCCACTTGAGATTTTGGGCCAGGAAGAAGTGACAGGTCTTAAGATCCGCAATGTGAAAACAGAGGAAGAACGGGAACTGAAAGCAGACGGCGTTTTTATCGCAGTAGGCATTGTTCCCAGCACGGCACTTGTAAAAGACCAGCTTAAGCTGGATGAAAACGGATATATTTGTGCAGGAGAAGATGGTGTTACCAGCGCACCTGGGGTTTTTGCAGCGGGGGATATTCGTACCAAGGCACTTCGCCAGGTAGTAACTGCTGTTTCAGACGGAGCCAATGCAGTGGCTTCCGCACAGAAATATCTCTGGAGGACAGACAATGGCAACCATTAAGGAAATCGCGCAGAGAGCAGGTGTAAGCACAACAACTGTTTCCAACGTCATACATGGAAAAACAAAAAAAGTATCTCCTGCAAACATTGAGAAGATCGAGAATCTTATCCGGGAAATGGGATATGTCCAGAAAATGGGACTGAGAGTTCTCAATAAGGAGAAATCTCAGCTGATCGCAGTTGTGATCAATTATCATAAAGACTTCAAGGATTCTGTTATCGGAGATCCTTTTTACGGAAAGATCATTGGTTTTATTGAAAAATACGTGCAGGAACTTGGCTATTATCTGATGCTCTATTCTGCAAAGGATACGGACAAGATCTTTCAGATGGTTATGGGCTGGGATGTGGACGGCGTCATTGCCATCTCATTCAGCAAAAGCAACTGCGAAAAAATTTATCAGCTGATCAACAAGCCTATCGTTTCCATTGATGCCTACGGCGAGCTTGACGCAGGTCAGGAAAACCATGTCCTGAATATTGGACTGGACGACGAGAGCGGCGGTTACCTTATGACAAAATATCTCCTGGAATGCGGTTATGAGCATATCCAGGTCTGTGCAGGCCGTGACAATGGTGTGGATCATTTCCGTTACATGGGTGCCCAGCGTGCAGCGAAAGAATTTGCAGGGAAAAAGCAGAAGGTGCAGTTTACCGCTCTTGGAATGAACTACGCCAAACGAAAAGAAAGCTATGCGTGGCTGATTCAGCGGAAAAAACCGAAGACTGCCCTGTTTTTCCTGTCAGATCTTTATGCGCTGGAGGCGATCAGCTTTTTCAGCAGCCGTGGAGTGAAAATCCCGGAGGAGATTGGAATCGCAGGATACGATAATATCAGCTATGCGGAATTTTCCGTGCCAAGGCTGACCACGATCAGCCAGAATGTGGAGCAGAAAGCTTCCCTTGCGGTGGAGATCCTGATGGAGCGGATCAACGGTGTGGAGAAAGAGCGGGAGAATGAGATCGAGCTTCCGGTTACACTGATACCGCGGAAGTCGTTACAGCCGCAGGAAGAGGAAAAGTAAGGAATTACACAGTAAAAGTACAGAGAATCTGAAATATAAAGATGTCAAAAGCCGAAATATACGGGAACTGTCAGTATCTGACAGCCAGAGTATTTTCGGCTTTTTTTGGTAAAATTATCTATGTGAAACCTGCACAAAACCATAATTTCGAACTTGTCACAATAATAGGTTATGTACATAACCTATTTACACAACCTATCTTTGATGTTATAGTGTGAACATAAAGGTTAGGTACATAACCAAAGGGAAAGAGTACAGAAGGAGTGAATACCAGATGAAACAGATTCTGATCGCCACACATGGAAAAATGGCCTCCGGTATCCGTTACACAGCAGAACTGATCGTTGGAAAAATGGCCGAGATCACAACCATCGACGCTTACGTAACACCGGAAGACAATGTGGAGAAAAAGTTTGAAGAATATTTCGCACAGCATGAAAACGACAGGATTTTCGTTTTCACAGACCTGATGGGAGGAAGCGTAAACCAGAAACTTCTGGGATACAGCCAGAAAGAAAATGTTACGCTGATCACAGGAACCAACCTTCCTGTCCTGATGCAGGTGATGATGGCAGATGACGATGTAACAGAGGAAGAGATCCAGGAGTTCATCGATGACGCAAGGGAAGAACTTCAGGTGGTAGATCTGGGCGGGGAGAAAAAATCTCCGGCAAAAGAAAATGCTGCACCAGCTGCAGAGAAATCCGCACCGAAAAAAGCACCGGCCCCGCAGTCCTACGACAATTCCACAGCAAAGATCACCGCACTTCGTGTAGATGACCGTCTGATTCACGGACAGGTTGCCATGACCTGGACCAAACAGCTGGCAGTACAGGGAATTGTAGTAGCCAATGATGAGGCAGCCAACGACAATACCCAGAAGATGGCACTGAAAATGGCAGTACCGGGCGGAATCAAATCCCTGATCAAACCGGTGGATGAAGCCATCCGTATCTTAAATAATCCGAAAGCATCCAGGATGCGTATTCTGGTTCTTACAAGAACCGTAAAAGATGCCCTGAAAATAAGACAGAGCGTTGGCGAGATCGGATTCCTCAATGTAGGAAATACCGGACGTTTCGATGGAATCGATGTTTCCGAGAAACTTGTCCTGACACCGACCATCATGCTGACAAAAACAGAGCAGCAGGCGCTGAAAGACCTGGTTGCCCTTGACCCGAAGACCTGTATGCAGCAGGTACCGAATGATGAGCAGAAACTTGTGAAGGATGTGCTTGATAAATTAAACTGATGCATATAAAAAAGAATAAACGTAATAGTTATCGGAATGCAGATCGTGGAATGTGAATATCCACGGAATAAGTAAAACGTAACAAAAAAGGGAGGAAAGAAAAAATGTTAAACGCATTTCTTGTAGCACTTGCCGTATTCATTTGTGTCGGCGGTGCAGAGCTGATCGGATTTACCATGCTGAACCGTCCGATCGTCATCGGACCGCTGGTAGGTCTGTTTCTTGGAGATCTTCATACAGGAGTGATCATCGGAGCTTCACTGGAAGCCGTATTTATGGGAGTTGTAAACATCGGAGGTGCTTCCGCGGCAGAACCCGGAATCGCCACAGCCGTAGGAACTGCTTTTGCCATCATGCTGGGCAAAGGTTCTGAGGTAGCCCTGACACTGGCACTTCCAATTGGTATCCTTGGTCTTCAGATCAAGACCGTTCTCTACATCTTTATTGTAGGTATGTTTGCAAAAACTTTCGACCGTCTGGCAGCAGAGGGCAAGGAGAAACAGATTATCGCCCTTCATTACGGACTCTGGGCTGTAAACTGGTTTTTGTATTCCCTGTTCGCATTCTTCGGAATCCTGTTCGGATCTGACGCAGTCAGCGCACTTCTGGATGCGATCCCGGATGTTGTTATGAACGGCCTGACCGTCTGCGGTGGACTTCTTCCGGCAGTAGGTATGGCGATGCTGATGAAAATGCTCTGGGACAACAAGATCTGCATGTTCTACTTCCTGGGATTTGTCCTTGCAGCATACTTAAACCTTCCGCTGATCGCCCTTGCCGTGATCGGTGTGATCATTGCCATTTCCATTGGTATGAACGATTACAAGATGAATCAGCTTGCAGCACAGAGAGTAGCAGTTTCACCGGCCGGTAGCGCTGACGAATATCTTGACGAAGAAGAGGAGGAATTTTTCTCATGAGTAATTTAACGAAATCCATTCCTGCAGATGAAAGAAAAATGCTGAGAAAAGCGTTCTGGCGTTCCTTTACTCTGTATGCGGCAGTAAGCCCGGCAAAACAGGGAGCTTCCGGCTTCTGCTATTCCCTGATGCCTTTTATCAATAAATTTTACAAAAACGATGAGGAAGGCAAAAAAGCTGCCCTCACAAGAAGTATGTCTTACTTCAATACAACCATCACCTTATCTACATTCATCATGGGTCTTGTGGCATCCATGGAGAAGAAAAACAGCGAGCAGAAGGATTTTGATGCAAGCTCCATCAATGCGGTGAAATCTTCCCTGATGGGACCTCTGGCCGGTATCGGTGATTCCATTTTCTGGGGCGTTCTCCGTGTAATCGCAGCCGGAATCGCAGTAGGACTTGGTGCATCCGGAAACGTTCTGGCACCGATCGTGTTCCTGCTTCTTTTCAACATTCCGTCTATTCTTGTGAAATATTACGGAACATTCCTGGGCTACAAGCTTGGTTCCGAATACATCCAGAAGGTTTATGCAAGCGGTCTTATGAACATCCTGACAAAGGCTGCCAGCATTGTAGGTCTGATCATGGTCGGCGGTATGACTGCCAGCATGGTAACCTTTAACTCCACTTATGAACTCACGATGAAAGGTGAATCTGTTCTGAACCTCCAGAACATGCTGGATCAGATCTTTATCGGCATTGTTCCCCTTGGACTGACACTTCTGTGTTACTACCTGCTGAAAAAGAAAAATATCAGCATCACAGTTCTGATCATCGGTGTTATCATCCTGAGCATCCTTCTCTCTCTTCTCGGAATTGCATAAGCCTTAAAGATAAGGATAAAATCAGAACTGCAAAAAGGCGGGCCCGATCGGTCCGCCTATAAAAAAGCCAAAAATAACGAAGGAGACACAGAAAAATGAAAGATTGGTGGAAGAATTCCGTTGTATATCAGATTTATCCAAGAAGCTTTAAGGACTCCAACGGGGACGGCTTCGGCGATCTCAAGGGTATTATTGAAAAGCTCCCTTACCTTCAGAATCTTGGGATCGATGTGATCTGGCTTAGTCCTGTTTTTGACTCCCCACAGGACGACAACGGTTACGATATCAGTGATTACCGGAAGATCTACGCGGGCTTCGGAAGTAACGAGGACATGGATGAGCTGATCGGAAAAGCTCATGAGCATGGTATCAAGATCATTCTGGATCTTGTTGTCAACCATACTTCCGATGAGCATGCATGGTTTGTGGAAAGCCGGAAATCAAAAGACAGCAAATACAGTGATTATTATATCTGGAAGGATCCGAAAGCAGACGGCAGTGAGCCAAACAACTGGGGCTCCAGCTTCTGTGGAAGTGCCTGGGAATATGATGAAGAGCGCGGCCAGTATTACCTTCATTTTTACAGCAGAAAACAGCCGGATCTCAATTGGGAAAATGAAACCGTCCGTAAGGAAATCTATGATCTGATGAAATTCTGGATGGACAAAGGTGCTGACGGATGGCGCATGGATGTGATCGCATCTATCTCCAAGGATCAGTCCTTCCCGGATTACCCGAAAACGGATGGCCGCAAGTATTATACAGGAAAATATCACAGCAACGGACCAAGACTTCATGAGTTTATCCATGAGATGAACCGGGAGGTGCTTTCAAAATATGACTGTATGACGGTAGGTGAGGCGCCGGGCTCCACACCGGAGGTTGCAAGACTGTTTACAGATCCGGAGCGTGAGGAGCTGAATATGATCTTCACATTTGAGCATATGAACATCGACCGTATTCCGGGTTCTGTAAACCGCAAGTGGGAATTGAAGCCTTTTGATCTCCGTGATCTGAAACGTGTTATGAGTGAGTGGCAGAACAAGCTTTATAACAAGGGCTGGAATGCTCTGTATTTTGAAAATCATGACCAGCCACGTGTGATCTCCAGATGGGGAAATGACACTACTTACCGCGAGGAATGTGCAAAGGCTTATGCTACCGTTCTCCATGGTATGCAGGGAACTCCTTATGTATATCAGGGAGAGGAGATCGGTATGACAAACGTGCAGTTCCCGCTGGAGGAGTACGAGGATATCGAGGTTCGTAATGCATATCAGGATCTTGTCGTTAAGAACAAAACCATTTCTGAGGATGATTTCCGCAAGGCAGTATGGAACAAGAGTCGTGACAATGCCAGGGTTCCGATGCAGTGGGATGACAGCGAAAATGCAGGATTTACAACCGGCAAGCCATGGTTCCGCCTTTCTGACCGTTACCAGGAGATCAATGTAAAAAAAGCTCTGGAAAAAAATGATTCTGTGTTTTATTATTATAAAGATCTGATCCGCCTGCGTCATGGGGAAGAACTTCTTACAGAAGGCGACTATCAGCTTCTTCTTCCGGAAGACGAGAAGGTCTTCGCATACCTGCGAACTTCCGACAAAGAGCAGTGGATCGTGGTTGCAAACCTTTCTGAGGATACAGTAAGTACAGAAAGACTTGCAGGATATGTGTCCGATAAAACGGACATCAAAATCGCAAACTATAAAGACAGAACAGGAATCAAAGCGGACTTAAGACCGTACGAGGCGTTTATGATGAGGATCCGGTAATTCCTGTACGGGAGGATTTATGGAGAAATACATCATTGCAGTGGATATGGACGGAACGCTTCTGAACAGTGTCAATAAGATTTCCGAGAGAACAAGAAATGTTTTGCAGCGGCTGATCGATGACGGACATTATATAGTACCGGCAACAGGAAGAACCAGAGAACTGATCCCCCAGGAATTTTCCGTGCTTGAGGGAGTGAAATGGGGAATTGTGGAAAATGGCTGCGTTGTCTGGGACTACGATAAAAATGAGATGATCTGGCGGAAAACCATGCCAAAAGGAATGGTAAGCAAAATCCTGAAAGACGTGGAGAACAGTGGCGTAAAGGGCTGGATCGCAGAGGCATATGCAAACGGAATCGCCTATTCTGATGCAGATGCCAGGGATTATGTGGTATCTGTAGCGGATAAAGCTCTGCTGGAAAAAACTTTTGTAGATTATTTTCTCAGCAGACATGTATATGTTAAGGATTTTTATCATCAGAAAGATATTCTGGATCAGGCAGAGAAGATCAATATTTATTTTGATGATATGGAGACCAGCAGGGCACTTCGTGAGAAATGGAAGGATCTGGATGATGTGGCAGTGACTACTTCCATCAGCGGCAATGCGGAATTTAATGCAGCAGGCGTGGACAAGGGTGTGGGTCTTGCTATGCTTCGCACAAAGCTTGGTATTGACCGGATGCATGTGATCGCTTTCGGAGACAACGAGAACGATCTGGAAATGCTGGAGGGCGCAGGAATCGGTGTTGCCATGGGCAATTCCAAACAGTATGTAAAGGATGCAGCTAATGAGGTGACCGGAGATAACGATCATGATGGTGTGGCGGAATTTCTGGAGAGGTTTTTCGGGCTGTAAGCTGTGGTTGATCGTGATCGTTGATATAAGGGACAGGGAAATGTATTTTTCTCTGTCTTTTTTATTTGCATTTTTGGTGATATAAGGTATGATAAACGAAGAGGATGCGGGGATTGCTGGTTTTGACCGGTAGTTACCGGTGAAAATTATTTGAGGAGATCAGGAGGATATTTTTTAATGAAAAATCTGATACCAAAGCGTGTGATGGAGTATATCATTATCACATTTGCTGTTGTTCTGATGGATGTGGGGATTTATGTGTTTAAGTTTCCGAATAATTTTTCCTTTGGTGGTGTTTCGGGTATGGCGGTTGTATTTTCGCATTTTATTCCGATGACGTCTGCTCAGATCAACCTGGTGATTAATCTTATTTTGCTGGTGATTGGGTTTATTATTCTTGGACGGGATTTTGGAGTGAAGACGGCTTATGTTACGGTTGTTTCTTCTTTGCTTCTGAATGTGTTTGAGAAGGTTTTTCCAATGGAGAAGGCTCTGACCGGGAATATTATTCTGGAGCTTTGTTTTGCGATTATTCTGCCGGCTCTGGCTGCGGCGCTTTTGTTTTTTGAGAATGCTTCGGGTGGTGGTACGGATATTGTGGCGATGATTATCAAGAAGTATTCGACTATGAATATTTCGGGTGCACTGTTTTTGGTGGATTGTGCGATTGTTATTGTTTCGTTTATGGTGTTTGATCTTACTACGGGGCTTTGTTCTGTGCTGGGGCTTATGGCTAAGACGTTATTGATTGATAAGTCGATTGAGAGGATGAAGCTGAATAAGTATTTTACGATTATTTCCAGTAAGCCGGATGAGATTTGTGAGTTTATTATGAATGAGCTGAACCGGAGTGCTACGGTTTATCATGGGGAGGGCGTTTATACCCATAAGGATAAGAAGATTATTCTGACAGTTGTTGATGTGGGGCAGGCGGTGTTGCTGCAGAGGTTTATTGATGAGGTGGATCCTCATGCGTTTTTGATGGTTACTAAGAGTAGTGAGGTTGTTGGTAAAGGGTTTATGAGCTATATCTGATTATATTTTTATATTTGATTGACGGAAGTTGGGAGAGTGTTCCTTGTGGCCTGGGTATGGGCTGCAGGGGATGCTCTTTTTTGTACGGAGTGGGGTGTTGGCGTTGCGTTGGATGGCGGATTTAGTGTGTGAAGGTTTTGTGAAAGGGTTTGACAGGTGTAAGTTTTTATGGTAGGATACACACTTGTGTAACAAATTTAACAAAATTGTAACAAATGAACGAGTGATGAGCGTGGCGAAATGGATTGTGTATGTCTGACTGAATGAGTGTACGTGTTGCTGCGTGGTTTTCTGAGAGGAGTTTTTATTTTTATGTTTTATAAGAAATTTGCTGCTGTTGTTCTGAGTGCTATTCTTGTGGGGGCGGTTCCATGTTCTGTTCTGGGTGCTTCGGATGTCAGTTCTGTGACAGATGGTGCGGTGGAGGAGCTTTCTATTGAGGATGATTTCTCAGATGGGGTGGATTCTATTTCTGCTTTGGCTAGTGCTCTGGCGGATAAGACGGTTTCTGAGGTGCAGGATTATCAGGAGGCGAAGGCTGAGGCTGAGGTGATTGCACAGGAGAGGCTTGAGGCGGAGGCGGCTGCTGAGGCTGCGCGTAAAGCGGAAGAGGAGCGTAAGGCTGCTGAGGAGGCTGCGCGTAAGGCTGAGGAAGAGCGGTTGGCGAAGCGGCAGGAGATTGTGGATTTTGCATTGCAGTTTGTGGGAAATCCTTATGTTTATGGGGGGACGAGTCTGACTAATGGGGCGGATTGTTCAGGGTTTGTAATGTCTGTGTTTGCACAGTTTGGGTATGAATTGCCTCGTGTTGCGGCGGCTCAGTGTGCGGCTTCCGAGAAGAAGGATGTTTCCAATATTGAAGTTGGTGATCTGGTTTTTTATGGTGATGGTGGGATTGACCATGTGGCTCTTTATATTGGTGATGGCAAGATCGTTCACGCCAGTACAGCAGCTACGGGTATCAAGGTTTCCGACTATAATTACCGGGCTCCGGCTGCAGTTGGTACGTTTGTGGAATAGAGAATAAGTGACAGATAAGAAAAAACTTCGGTTTTGCCTGTGTTGAGACGGGTGGAACCGAAGTCTTTTTTCTGTGGATTATACTATGCTTTTTTCAGGGTTTTCCGGTAAACTGTGACGGATACTATGGCAGTAAACACCTCTGTGATCCAGAAGGCGTTCCATACGCCTGTGGGGCCCAGGAAGCGGGATAAAAGCCAGGCTACTGGCATGATAACGATGACGTAGCGGAAAAGGGAGATCACGAGGGATTGTGTGCCTTTTCCCAGGCCTTCCATGGCACCGGAGGTGGTAACAGAGACTGCGGAAACAAGGAAACCTGCGCTGATGATCCTGAGAGCTTTGGAACCCGCTGTTATGGTTTCCGGGGTGTTGGTGAAAAGGTTCATAAGCTGTGTGGAGGCCAGGAGACAGATGATGGTTCCAAGAAGCATGATCACACAGCTGGATTCCAGTGTCAGCCGGAAAATTTTTTTCACACGTTTCATTTCCCGGGCACCGAAGTTGTAGCCGATCAGCGGACGCATTCCCTGAATGATACCATTGGCCGGAAGATACAGGAAGGTCTGTAGTTTATAATAAATGCCAAGAATTACCACGTAACTGTCTGAATAGGCGGCCAGTACAGAATTTAGAAAGGAGATCAGGAACGATGGCAGTGCCAGGTTCAGGATTGCGGGAACACCGATGGCATACAGGCTGAGATCCGTTTCTTTGCTTGCTTTCAGAGCTTTTGGCGTTACGCGTACCGGAATAGGCTTCAGAATATAAAAGGCCATATATACCACAATGGTGAGCACCTGACCGATGCCTGTGGCCAGAGCCGCACCCTGGATTCCCATTTTCGGGAAAAATCCGATTCCCCAGATCAGGAACGGGTCCAGGATGATGTTACTGATACATCCCACCAGCAGGGCGATCATAGACACTTTCATTCTTCCCACAGCCTGGAAAAGTTTTTCAAAGAAAAGGCTGATGGTAATTACTGTGGAAAACAGGAAAACGATGGTGGAATATTCCAGTCCCATCCGGATTACGGTTTCATCCTGCGTGTACATCCGAAGAAACGCGGGCATAACGGCAATGCTGATTACAGTCATCAGAAAACCGTGGATTATAGACAGGAGAAAACCGTGGGTTGCGGCTGTGTCTGCCATTTTTTTGTCTCCTGCACCAAGGTGGTAGGAGACTCTAGCGTTGATTCCGATTCCAAAGCCGATGGCAACGGCGTTGATCATGTTCTGAACCGGATAGACCAGGGAAAGGGCAGCCATGGCCTGTTCACTGATCTGCGCTACAAAGAAACTGTCCACAATGTTGTACAGCGAGTTTACAAGCATGGAAAAGACCATAGGCAGAGCCATGGATGCCAGCAGCGGACCTACAGGTTTTTCCTTCATAAATGTGTCGTTCATGAAAAATCCTCCTTTATATCAGAATCGTATGGATATCAGGTGTGGGAAACAGAGCGTGCTTTTTTACACAATAAAAGCCACACAACCTGTCCCTTCTGAATGGGGCAGATTGTGTGGCGAAAAAAGTCGGAACTGAAAAATCCACACGTTGTTTTAGTGCCTTCACCTTAACAAAAAATGAGCTGGATGTCAATAGGCATACGGTTTAAGAATATCTGCCTGACTGCGGGCAATTGCGGGCATAATCGGGCTGAAAAATACCATTCTGGCAATATGCACAAAACCTGTCGAATCATGGTGGATAAGTGAAAAACTTTCCAAAAAGTTTTCCACATGACAAAAATCCGCAAATCCGCTAATAATCAAGTTATACACAAAATTATCCACATTATCCACAAGGATAACAATGTGGATGACCTGATTTACATAAATAAAATGAAACGTATGTTTTGTGTAAAATGATAAATCTGTAAAAAACGTTAAAAATATTTTTAAAACTATTGACATTTTTAAATTCTAAATATCATAGAATATTTTACAAAAAAGACATAATTCAAAAGAATAAAAATGAATAATCAGAAAACAATAAATAAATTCTTGTAAAACTAATCTATTCAAAAGGAACACTATCAGATGTATGGAAATGTGAGCAAAAAAAGAACAGTGCCCGGATAAAACGGGCACTGTAACGTGTTGAAAAGTCATTTTCAGGTGTGGATAAGTGTGGATAAATCTGCTTATCCTCCCTGTTTCATACGTTTGATCACCTTCAGACGGGTAAACTCTTCACGCTCTTTTTCTTCCAGGGCATTGGTAATATCCCTGGTGAGAGTTTCATATCTGGGGATGGTGATGTTTTTCAGGGCGTTGGCACGCTTCTGTGTTTTTTTGATGTTGGTGGCAAGACGGATGGCTGCGTTTTCGATCATGGAGAGCTGAATGGACAGCTCTTTTACACGCTCGAAGGCTGCCTTGGCCTCGTCCAGAGACAGCTTGGTGCTGTAGTAGGCGTAGGTCGGTGTATTGCCGGCTTTTTTATCGTATTCCACAAGCGGGATCTCGGTTCCCATGACACTCCTGGTTTTGATCCGGATGGAATTTTCCACAGGAACGGTATGGGAGATCTGATCTACAAAAGCGATTCCGATCTCCATGTTTGCTTTCTGCAAAGCAGCGTAGGCGGTGCGGAAAGTCTCATCAATCTGGGCCTGGATATCCTTTGCCTGGTCGATCAGCTCCATCATTTCACGGATCAGGATATTACGCTTTTTGTCCATAAGCTCATAGCCCTGTCTGGAAAGAGCCAGAGAATTTTTTGCAAGTATGAGATTTCCTTTGGTGGGAAAGGTATTCGGATCCATAAAATCACCTCACTAACGGACGGTTTCCCTGTAATACTGATCCAGAACTTTGGTATCGATACGGTCAAGCTCTTCTCTTGGAAGAAGTCCCAGAAGATCCCAGCCTTTATCCAGAGTTTCGATGATGCTTCGGTTTTCGGTTTCAGACTGTCCGACAAACTCTGCCTCGAAAGCTTTTCCGAATACAAGGTACTGTTTATCCAGCGGAGAAAGTTCGTCTTCGCCGATAACCGATGCCAGGGCTCTTGCGTCGCCTACTTTTGCGTAGCAGGAGAAGAGCTGGTTGGCAACATCCTGATGGTCGGCACGTGTGAAGCCTTCACCGATACCGTCCTTCATCAGACGGGACAGGGACGGCAGAACGTTGATCGGTGGGTAGATCGCCTGTCCATGAAGCTGACGGTCCAGTACGATCTGGCCCTCGGTGATATATCCGGTAAGGTCAGGAATCGGGTGGGTGATGTCGTCGTTTGGCATGGTCAGGATCGGGATCTGGGTTACAGAACCGGTGCCGCCACGGACGATTCCCGCACGTTCGTAAAGGGTTGCAAGCTCGCTGTACAGATATCCCGGATAACCTTTTCGGGAAGGAATCTCACCTTTTGAGGAGGAAACCTCTCGCATAGCCTCGCAGAAGGAGGTGATGTCAGTCAGGATAACCAGGATGTGCATGCCTTTTTCAAAAGCAAGATACTCAGCGGCTGTGAGGGCGATCTTCGGTGTCAGAAGACGCTCTACAACCGGATCGTTGGCAAGGTTCAGAAACATTACAACGTGGTCGGATGCACCGCTTTCCTCGAAGGTTCTGCGGAAGAATTCAGCTACGTCGTATTTAACACCCATTGCCGCAAAAACAATGGCGAATTTCTCATCGGAGTCTGCGCCAAGGGAAGCCTGCTGAACGATCTGTGCAGCCAGCTTGTCGTGTGGAAGACCGTTTCCGGAAAAGATCGGCAGCTTCTGGCCGCGGATCAGGGTGGTCAGTCCGTCAATGGCGGAGATACCGGTATTGATATAGTTTCGTGGATATTCACGGGTTACCGGGTTCAGAGGAAGTCCGTTGATGTTCAGGCTGACTTCCGGTGTGATCTCGCCAAGACCGTCAATAGGCTGGCCGATACCGTTAAAGGTACGCCCCAGGATCTCCGGGGAAAGCCCGATCTCCATAGGATGTCCGGTAAGACGTGTGTGTGTATTGCCGAGGGACATATTATCAGTTCCCTCAAAAACCTGGATAACGGCTTTGTCCTCATAGATTTCCACAATACGGCCGATTTTCTGGGTGCCGTCTTCCATGTGGAATTCCACAATCTCCTCGTAAGATGCGTTTTTGACACCCTCAAGGACAACAAGAGGGCCGTTTATTTCACTCAGGCCAAGATATTCGATTGCCATAAACTGATCCCTCCTTTAACCGTTTCTTTCCAGTACGTTGTCGTAGAAGCGGTCGATATCTTTATGATATTCATCAAAACGCTCCAGTTCTTTGTTTGGAACTTCGTATTTGATGGCGATGATACGTTCAAAGATCTTATCCTCTTTCAGTACGGAAACCGGCATGCCACGGTTTACAAGAGCACGGCATTTCTCGTAGAGATAGAGGATGGTTTCCATCATCAGGAACTGTTTTTCCATAGGAACGCTGGTGTCTTCCTGATGGAAAGCGTTCTGCTGCAGGAAACCCAGACGGATGACTCTGGCGATCTCCAGCGTCAGTTTCTGGTCATCCGGAAGAACGTCGCTTCCGATCAGTTTGACGATTTCCATAAGAGAACTTTCCTGATTGAGGATTGCCATGATCTGGTTTCTGTCGTAGACGAATTTTGGGGAAACATGCTCTCTGTACCAGGGAGTCAGGTCCTCCAGATATTCGCTGTAACTGGTCAGCCACTGGATAGCAGGGAAATGGCGGGCATAAGCAAGGGCCTTGTCCAGTCCCCAGAAGCAGCGGACAAATCGTTTCGTATTCTGTGTAACAGGCTCGGAGAAGTCGCCGCCCTGAGGGGAAACCGCACCGATAATGGAGACGGAACCTTCTGTTCCGTTCAGGTTCTGCATCATTCCCGCACGCTCATAGAATGCGGAAAGTTTGCTTGCCAGATATGCAGGGAAACCTTCCTCTGCTGGCATCTCCTCCAGACGTCCGGAAAGCTCTCGGAGAGCCTCGGCCCATCGGGATGTGGAGTCTGCCATGATCGCTACGTCGTAACCCATATCACGGTAATATTCTGCAAGGGTAACGCCGGTGTAGATGGAAGCCTCACGGGCTGCAACCGGCATGTTGGAAGTGTTGGCGATCAGGGTGGTTCTGTCCATCATCAGGTTTCCGGATTTCGGGTCGATCAGTTTGCTGAAATCCTCAAGAACCTGTGTCATCTCGTTTCCACGCTCACCACAGCCGATGTAGATGATGATATCTGCGTCAGACCACTTGGCGATCTGGTGCTGGGTCATGGTTTTTCCGGTTCCGAATCCTCCCGGAACAGCAGCAGTGCCGCCCTTGGCAATCGGGAAAAGAGTATCCAGGATACGCTGGCCGGTAAGAAGCGGAACGCTTGCCGGGAAACGTTTGTAGGTCGGTCTCGGCACACGGATCGGCCATTTCTGTGCAAGTGCCAGTTCTTTTTCAGTTCCGTCATCAAGACGAACGGTAACGATGGGTTCCAGAACCGTATAAGCTCCGTCAGGAACGGCATGGATAACGGTTCCGTGTGTGATCGTCGGCGGAACCATGGACTTGTGAAGGATAGAAGCGGTTTCCTGTGTCTCGGCGATAACCGTACCTGCGCCGATGACATCGCCTTCTTTTACTGTAATGTGTGTTTCCCATTTTTTTTCGGTGTCAAGAGAGTCAACGCTGACACCACGGGAAATATATTTTCCAGAGGCCTGTGCAATCTCTGCCAGAGGTCTCTGGATACCATCAAAAATATTGTGGATGATTCCCGGACCAAGGAGAACGGAAATGGCGTCTCCTGTTCCGATCACGGTTTCTCCGGGTTTCAGTCCGGTAGTTTCCTCAAAAACCTGTACGGTGGTCATATGTTTCTTAAGACCGATGACTTCGCCTACCAGTTTTTCAGGGCCTACATAGACCATCTCGGAGATCTTGAATCCGGTGTCGCCCTTTAAGTAGATAACAGGACCGTTAACACCGTAGATAATACCTGTTTTACTCATGTGCTGGACCTCCGTCAAATTTGAATTCTCTGTAAGCTGCCTGGTAACCTTCCTCAAAGGAATTGTCTATGAGGATGTTTTTTTCAGGGATGATCGCCTTGATTCCGCCGATAAAGGACTCGTCGGAAAGCTTCAGCGGAAAGCCGGTTTTTACAGTGAGAGATTTCAGACGAGGTTCATCTTCTTTTGAAAGATAGATCTGGATCTCATCGTGTTCCGCGAAGCAGACAGCTTCTTCAATTTTTGTACAAAGATATTCTTCATAACGGGAAGATTCCATGAATTTCAGGATCTGTTCCCGGACTTCTGCAAAAAGTTTTTCTTTTAAGCGGCTCTGTCTGGCAGTCCAGTCACGCCGGATGTGAAGCTGCTCTGCGGAAAGTGCCTTGTTGATCTCACGCTTTGCGTTTGCGATCTCGGCTTTACGGGAGCTGGCGGCGTTTTCCAGAGACATTTTTTTATGTTCCTCCAGTGCGGTATCCAGGGAGTCTTTGTGCGCCTGGACATCTTTTTCCGCCTGACGGCGGGCTTCTTCCACGGAGGTGTCATAGAAGTGTGTAAGCTTCTCTTCGATTGTCATAATATCACCTGCCTATAATTTTAATCCGATGGCCTCATTTACATAAGAAGTAATGAAATCAGGCCTGCGGCCGGTACCATGTCTGTCAGGAATTTCAATGATGAGAGGTGTTTTGTGATGAAGTTTGACATCATCGATGATCTCAGGAAACTCCCGGCCGAATTTCTCGGTCAGGAGTATGATTCCGATCTCTTTGTCTGCGATGGCGCGTTCCAGGGCTTCTTTCAACTCGTCGTGTTCATGGACGATCACACCTTCTACACCGGCCAGTCTCATTCCTGTCAGAGTATCAATATTGTCACTGATCAGATACATTTTCATATCAAAGTTTACCCAGGATCATGAAGGAGATGATCAGTCCATAAAGAGCAACACCTTCGGCAAGACCTACGAAGATAAGAGATTTACCAAGGATGCTCTGATCTTCACTGATTGCTCCAAGGGCTGCGCTTGCCGCACTGGCAACGGCAATACCACCACCGATACAGGAAAGTCCGGTAACAAGTGCTGCTGCGATGTAACCCATACCTGTTGCAAGGCCTGCGTCAGCGCCTGTAGCAGCCTGTACGGAAGCTCCGCCTGCAAATGTTACGGCAATGGCGACAAGCATGATCCCAAAGAAGAAAAAGGCGTTGACACCAAGAGCTGTTTTGTAGCGGCCGCGGCTTTTTTCGCCGAGAAGATAATAACCAAATGGAAGAATGATGCTGAGTACAAGTGCAACTGCGATTGTGATCTGTGTAATGACTGTCATGATGATGACCTCCTTAATATTCGTTTAATTGAATGCCCGGATCAGAATGCGTTCCGACTCTGGCATTTTATTTGTTTTTGGAGCAGAACGGCTCGAATTTCCGTCCGCTGCCCTTGTAAAAACGGCTGAACATTTCGTAATATTCCAGACGGAGTACCTGGATACCTACGATCAGGCCCTCCATGGCGCATACAAACAGGTTTCCGAGAATGATGACGATCCAGTTTGGACTGCCGTTCTCCGCACCCGCAAGCATAAGTACAACTTCCATCATGGCTGCGTGGCTGACTGCAAAAGCGCCGATACGCACGAAGGAGAGTGTATTGGAAAAGTAGCTCAGGATAACCTCAAACAGTTCAAAGATACCCTGTACGATAAACATGCCTTTTTCTTTTGGCATAACCTCGGCTTTTTTCTCTACCAGGTTTGTGAGCGGCTCCTTGAAGAAAATAAGAAGCAGCGGTAAACCGAACATAATGGCAAGAACTGCACCGCCAGGAACTGCATGCCCGGATACAAAAAGTCCGATGCAGAGAACTGCGGAACCATAAAATACAAGTCCTGCCACTGCGTTGGTGTCGAACCAGGTTTTTTCAACATCGTGCATCTTAAAGGAATTGATGATGTTGAAAACCATGCACAGGAGGATGATTCCCATGCCGAAGCCGATGGCAACGATAAATACGGTATTCAGTTTTCCGATAAAAGGTATGGTCGTCATACTGTCTACGGGCCGCAGCCACAAAGCAGGTATGAGATCCTCAAATCCAAAGACACTTCCGAACATCAGGCCGAAGAATGTGGAAAAGACTCCGGCGCAGCTGATGATTCCGGCAAGATCGATATGTTTCCGTTTGTACAGGAACAATCCTCCGATAAAGAGCAGGAGCCCCTGGCCTGCATCACCGAACATGGCTCCGAAGATAAAGGAGTAGGTGATGGCAACGAACCAGGTGGGGTCCATCTCGCCATAGGCGGGAAGTCCGTACATTTTTACATACATTTCAAAGGGCTTGAAAAGTTTCGGGTTCTTCAGCTTGGTCGGCGGCTGATGGTTCTGGTCATGCTTCGGCGTGTTGGTATCTTCTCCGTCTACCAGACAGAAGATTTTTTCGTCGGATGAGATATCAGCCTGAAAAGCTCTGGTGTCGGCTTCTGTCATCCAGCCGCAGAGAATATAAAAATTTTCATGCTTTCCGGTGCAGGCTGCCGCTTTCCGGACATCGAAATTTCTGGAAAACTGAAGAAGCGTGTTTCTGGCGGTAACGATGGTTTCTGCCTGATCCGCAAGAAATCTCTGGTATTTCTGTTTCTGTGATTCCAGATGCTTCAGGGCATCCTCGTATTGTTTGCTTACGCTTGAAAATGCCTGCTGTGCAGTTCCGGTATAATTATCCGGCACAAAGATCTTCTCAAAGTGCATGGAAGAGTAGGCGGCATCGATTTTGTGCGCTTCATGCTTCGGTACAAAGTAAACGCCCCAGACGTATTGGTCATCTTCATCGCATTTAAGGAAGATCGTGTTCAGATTGTCGTAAATATATTTCTTGAATTTCTCATAGTACTGTTTCTCGATACGTCCGAAATGAAAATGGATATACTTCAGATGAAGTATGGATGAAATATCATAATCAATATTTCGGAAGGGACGTATGATCCGCAGTGACTCTTCCAGAGAGGAACATGTTTCTTCCAGTTCGGACTGTTTCTTCTGGAGCTGATCCGCCTGGGAGCGGATCTCCTTTACTGTGGAAAGTGCTGTTTCAATACCCGGGCTTCTGTTGGAAGTGGCCGGAGGAGTTTTCAGCTCCTCATAAATGGTATTGATGGAATTTAAGGCATCTCTGTAGGGGTTGACCTCCAGGAAAGGCGTCAGACTTTCTACTGTGGTCAGCTCTGAGAGAGCGTTTTCCAGATGGATCTCGTACTTGCACAGGTAGGTGTTTACAACCCGGTCGATATCTGCCTTGGGACCGGTGATGCTCAGAAAATTCATTTTTTCAATCACGTTGCTACCTCCTGGTTATTAACCGTTGCGTATATAACGCAGGGATTGTTCTGGGTCCACGCCATAGCGCACGCATTCAAGGGCAATGGTCAGACGGTTGACTTCATGTTCTTTGTGATATAAATAGGAATAGATGACTGCCACGGAGTAGGGATCCTTGCGTGCTTCCTGTTCCAGTATGCTGCGAAGAATATAGTTATAAAATTCTTCCAGACTGGCGACGGTCAGCTGTTCGTATTTCTTACCATAATAAGTTCCATTGAAGATACGACGGAACTCTTCCGGTGTAGGGGCTTCCACAAGGGTGGTGATCTCTTCTTTGCGGAGCTTGTAGTTCATGGGGACCAGCAATGCGTAAATAGCAGCCGGTCCCATCTGAAAACAGCGTTTGGAGCGCTGGATGAACTGCAGGTTCAGCATGTCGAATTTTTCGCCGTAAGCCTTGGTGATCTGCTTGAGATCGTTACCTTTAAAAAGTTTCTTCCGCACATTCCAGATCTGTGAAAAATACGAAAGGTCAAGTGCCATGCCGAAGTCAAAAAGCGTGGCATTTCCACGTTCGTTGACCTGGGACAGCGGAATATAAAAATCATTTCCCTTCAGTGCCGCAATAAATTCGTCCATATTGGTGCAGGCGGCAAGCCTGTCAATGTCCAGTTTGGAATGATGTTTGAAAAAATCGCGGTAGGGAGAAATATCTACGGGATCAGTGTCCCGGTGGTCAAAGAGATTCGTCATGATTTCTTTCAGGACGCGGATCTCATAACGCTTCGAGTAAAGCGACAGGAACGTTCGCTGTTCCTGGTTTGCAAAGTGGTAAAGCCTTGAAAAATTCAGGAAGATGGATTTCTTCAGGAGTTTTTCTATCTGTCCGCGGTGAAGGTCATTTTCATCGAGACCGGACCAGATATTCTGATATTCGGGAGTCCGTTTCAGGTAGGCTGTTACCTGGGGGACATTGTGAAGCTGAACGATTTCTTCCAGCTGCTCATCTGTCACAAGCCTGCTCTGCATGGCGCGGATCTTGGTGGAGAGTCCGCTGTATGAGAGGACAGTGCCCATTGAATCACTTCCTTTCCCTTCAGGTTTCGGTGATGCCTGTTATTTTCTGAAACAGCTCACTGCAAAGACTTTCGTGATTGGCTTCGTAATAGGCGTCCAGCCTGGACAGCTGGTATTCGGTTTCTGTGCGAAGCTCATTGATCCGGGCGTCTTTCTCGCGTGCCAGATCTTCACGGATCTTCTGGATCTCGGTGCCGGTTTCTTTTTCAAGTGCGGCATCGAATTCCCTGGTCTGTTTTTCTGCTTCTTCCGAGAGAGCCTTTTTCTGTCGCGCAGCGTCCTGCATGATGGCATTGGCTGTGGCTTCGATTTCCGAAAGCTTATTTAGGATTTGTTCCATAGTGCCCTCCTTGTTTGGTTATTGTTTATAATTGATTTTTATATGATACACCTTTTTTATGGTAAAAACAACTAAAAAGTTGTTAAATTTTTTGCAAAGTTTGAATAAATGTGTTCAAAAAAAGACGGAAAAAGAATATTTGTTTATTAGACGATATATTCTTTTTTGGGGAAAAATGAAAACCGCAAAGGGGCCGTAAAGCCACGGCCCCTCTGCACACCCCTCGGGCTTTTTTTAAGGAGTTCTTGGTTGTGGTGACGGGAGGTTGTTGACTTGTGGTTGTATTCTGCGGTGTTGGGGATGTGGGAGGTTGTGCCGATGTGGATTTCTGTACTCTTTGGTATTGGAATGCGGGAGGTTGAGCCGATTTAGGTGATGGGGACGGCGAGGCGCTTTGCTGTCGCCTGGGGATGGGAAGATTTTTTATTTTTTGCTTGCAACGGTGGGGGAATTACATGTATAGTTGGGTATTGGGACGTCGTGTGAATGTGGGGTTTTCAGGAATGATAGTGAATGAGAAATTTTATTATTTATCGAACGAGAATTAAATTCACGAGGGCGTTCTTGTTGGTGTGGCTGGTGAGGGTGGAGATGGATGGGACTGATTGAGCTTGCTGGCTGCGAGATGTAATGAGTTGAGTTGTATATTATAAGAAGATTAATTGGAGGTTGTTTATGAGATTACGTAATATTCCTGGGGCTAAGGATGCTATTTTGGAGTGTGATTGGGTGATTGATGAGCCGGAGAGGTTTAAGGGGAAGTGGGAGAGTGTTTTTGGGGAGAAGAGACCGCTTTTTCTTGAGGTTGGCATGGGAAAAGGGCGTTTTTTGATGGATATGGCGCGTCTGCATCCTGAGAGGAATTTTGTTGGAATTGAGATGTATGACAGTGTGCTGCTTCGGGCACTGCAGAAGAGGGAGGAGCTTGAGGAAGCCGGGGAGAAGTTTTCCAATCTGGTGTTTATCCGTGTGGATGCAAGGCTTCTGCCGGAGATTTTTGAGAAGGATGAGGTTGACGGGATTTATCTGAATTTTTCCGACCCGTGGCCTAAGGCCCGTCATGCCAAGAGAAGGCTGACTTCCAGGGAGTTTCTGAAGAGATATGAGCAGGTCCTGAAGAAAGAGGGGGCTGTGGAATTTAAGACGGATAACCGTGGGTTATTTGAGTTTTCTCTGGAAGAGGTGAAGGAGTCCGACTGGAATCTGGAGGTTTGTACATTTGATCTGCATCATGATGAGGAACTGGTTAAGGGAAATGTGATGACAGAGTATGAGGAGAAGTTTTCTTCCATGGGTAATCCGATCTGCAAGATGGTGATCAGACAGAAATAGAGGCGATAAAATGCAGGAAGAGATTTTTGAAAAGTATCCGATTCCGAAGGCGTATTTTAAGCTGGCGCTTCCGGTTGTGTTCAGTATGGTGATTTCGCTGATCTATAATATGGTAGATACTTATTTTATTGCGGGAACCGGAAATACGGATCTGGTGGCGGGTGTTGCACTGGGTACGCCGATCTTTACGCTGATGATCGCCCTTGGAGATATTTTTGGCCTGGGCGGAAGTTCTTTTATTTCCAGGCTTTTCGGGGAAAAGAAATTCGAGGATGCGAAGAGGATCAGTGTGTTCAGTTTTTATGGGGCCATTGTCTGCGGTGTGGTGGTTACCGTTGTTCTGATGCTTTTGCGAAGCCCTATTCTGGGGTTGCTGGGTGCAAGTGAGGCAACCTGGGAGTATGCTTCTCAGTATTATACCTGTATCGCACTGGGCGCTCCGTTTATCATTGTGGCGTTGACGCCGTCCAATCAGCTGCGTACAGAGGGTTTTGCCACAGCATCTATGATCGGTTCTGTGCTTGGTGCGGTTGTGAATATCATTCTGGACCCGGTGATGATCTTCGGGCTTGGCTGGGGTGCGGCAGGTGCTGCCACAGCTACGGTGATCGGAAATGTATGTACGGATATTTTTTTCGTGTGGTTTCTTATTAAGAAGAGCAGAAATCTCTCTGTGAACCCTAAGGGCTTTCATATTTCAGGGGCGGAAATCGGAGCGGTTTTTGCAATTGGGATTCCGGCGTCGGTGACAAATCTGATGCAGAGTATCGGGATTGCTCTTACCAACCGTGCGTTGTTGGGATTCGGTGATGATAAAGTTGCGGCTATGGGTATCGTCATGAAGATCAATATGATCGCGGCGCTGGTGCTTGTTGGCTTTGCTTTTGGCGGGCAGCCGCTGATCGGGTACAATTATGGTGCGAAAAACCGCGAGAGACTGAAGGGAACGCTGAAATTTGCCTATCTGTTTGAGGGCGGGCTGGCTCTTGTCCTGATGGCTGTACTTGGATTTTTTGCCCCGCAGCTGGTGCGGATCTTTATGAGTGATCCTTCGGTTGTGGAAAACGGCGCACTGATGCTGCGCCTGCAGCTGGCAGGTATGGTGTTTATGGGAGTTGTGCTGATCAGTACCTGTACCTTCCAGTCAGCAGGACAGGCAGTGGGAGCGTTTCTCCTGTCCGTCAGCAGACAGGGCGTGATCTTTGCCATTGTGCTGAATGTGGCACTTCGAGTTGCCGGATACCATGGTGTTCTGGCATCCCAGGCGATTTCGGATCTGCTGACCGCGGCGCTTGCAGTGGTGCTGGTTGTGCGGTGGTGGAAGTCCGTAGAGTTTTAAATTTGTTGTGAATAAGATTTTTTTCAGGCTGATCGGGAAACTGACCGGCCTGTTTTCATATAATAAATAAGGAAAAGGGGGAAAGAAAGCTTGAAAAAAAGAAAATCCGGTTCCTTCCGGCGAAACCTCAACAGTGTAAATCGCAGCATCAACAGCCAGGTATCCCAGATCAAAAATTCGCTGTCAGAAATAGAAAAAACACTGAACAAAATTGCATCAAATGAAGATACAAAAAATAAAAAAGATAAAAATAAAAAAAATTAAAAAAAGGTGTTGACTTTCACCGAACCATAACGTATAATACAACATGTCTTGAGGAACGAAACAAACGAAAGACAAACAATTAAATATGCGTTTTTAGCTCAGTTGGTAGAGCACCTGACTCTTAATCAGGGTGTCCAGGGTTCGAACCCCTGAAGACGCACTAAAAGCACTGTTTTTGCAGACATGGGAGCTGCGGGGACGGTGTTTTTTTGTGCTTGAAATCAGTGTTTATGCGTGTTCCGGAATTTTTGAGGTTTTGTCTGGACGGAGTGAAATGAAACGAAATCGGGGTAAAATCGGGAAACAGTAAAATGCCGATCATCAGATGTGATCAGAGTGTCCGATTTAGACACCATGATTATAGGTATAGATCCTTTTAAATAAAGAAAGGATGGTATACGATGGGAGTTTGTAAGAAGATAAAAAGGAAGGATGATCAGGAGCGGAATGTATGGGAGAATATCTCAGAAAAAAAGGAGGGCCGGGTCTTGGAACGGACCCGGCAGAGTATGAAAAGAAAAATAAGTAATGATCTATAAGATGAAAAAGCTTTGTGCTTTATTTGCTTAATAATATACCGTCAAAATGTGATGGAACTGTGAGAAGCATTTTAAAAATCTGTGATTAAAATCTAAATATCTCATAAAGTCTTATAAAATCCTGCGAAACTTCTCGACTGTTTGTTCAGACTAATCTGCAAGCGGATGTGAAAAAGGCCATAAGGATGGAAAATTCTGGAATTTACTCAAAAATACTAAAAATTAAGAGGACTTTTGCAAGGCGATACGGTATAATAAACCATAGCATAAAAATCTGAAGCGGAAATGAAAGGTGACGGATGGGAATGCCTGTCTGTATTCAATTCTGAGACCTTCAGATAAAAAGGGAGGAAATAGCTATGGAGAGAGTGTTTGAGGCGATCAACGGAGTGTTCAGCTTTATCGGTCCACTGTCTGATTTTCTGTGGGATTTTCCTACAAATTTTGACTGGTACAGCAGCATTCCCATTCTGGGAAACATATCCTTTGCGATCATACTGCTTCTTGGATCCGGAATTTTTTTCAGTTTCAGGATTGGGTTCATGCAGGTGACCTATTTTAAAAAAGGAATTCGGACTATGACCGAGAAACGTGTCGTTGAAACAGGAATTTCACCGCTGGCATCGTTTTTCTTAAGTTCGGCCATGCGTGTAGGACCGGGAAATATTCTGGGTGTAACAGGTGCTATTGCAGTGGGCGGCCCGGGAGCTTTGTTCTGGATGTGGATTTCCGCATTTTTCGGAATGGCAGTGGCATATATGGAAGGTGTCCTTGCCCAGATTTTTAAAGAAAAAAAAGACGACGAATTTGTAGGAGGTCTTCCTTTCTATGGAAGAAAACTTCTGGGAAACAAAGTTTGGATCGGAGTTTTTCTTTCCGTATTGTATATTCTGTACGCTCTTTGCTGTCTGCCTGCACAGGGATTTAATGTTGTTTCCTCAGTGGGACGTATGGCAGAGATTGTAACCGGAACAACCATCGCAAGCGGATCTGCCTTCTATTATATAGTAGGAGCACTGATCGTAGTTCTCACAGCAGCCATCGCATTTGGCGGAATCAAAAAAGTTTCCAAATGGACAGATATGATGGTGCCGGTGATGGCGGTGCTCTATATGGTAGTAGTATTACTTCTTATAATATTAAACTTTACCCGCATTCCATATTTCTTCGGAAGCGTTTTTGCAGGAGCATTTAAGCCGGACGCATTCTTTGGCGGTGTTTTTGGAACGGTTCTTGCACAGGGTGTAAAACGAGGCCTGATGTCCAATGAGGCAGGTCAGGGAACTATTACAATGTCAGCGGCGGCAGCAGATGCAAAACACCCATGTGAGCAGGGTGTGATCGCCTCCCTGGGAGTTTTTCTGGATACCATTGTGATCTGCACACTTACCGGATTTGTGGTAGTTATGGCTCATTGCTGGACCGGTGCGGATGCGGAAAACTGGCAGGCTCTTGATAAACTTCCGAAATATACGGAATCTATCGCTGTGCTGACTCCGGGAACTGCAATGAACGGAATCGTTACATTTCTTGTGACATTGTGTTTCTGTCTCTTTGCGTTTACCTGCCTTCTGGGAATGATCAGTTTTTCGGAAATCGCGGCAAATCGTATCCGCAAGGATAAGATCTGCATCAATATTGTACGTTGTATCGGCCTTTTTGTTGCCGCATTTGGAATCCTCTGCAATATTGCAGGACTGGAACTTGGAAACCTCTGGGCGTTTTCCGATCTGGGAAATATCCTGATCGTATATTTCAATGTTCCGATCGTGTATGTTGGCGCGAAATATGTTTTCCGTGCTACAAGACATTACAAAAAGAATGACGGAACCCCATTCACCTCAGAAATAATCGGCAGAAATGACTGCACTTACTGGGATGAACGTGCAAAGAAAAAATAATAAAATAACAGATCCCCTCATTGCAGAATGTGTCTGTAATGAGGGGATTTCTGCGTTTTTCCTTTTTGTTTGTAACATAGTAAAAAGATGTGTTATACTTAACCCTAAAGTGACTACATGGGGAGTAATTATGAAAACAAAGGATAAAGATCAGGGGATAGATTTTGTTATTGCCTGGGTTGATGGAAATGATCCGGAATGGCAGGAAGAAAAGAAAAACACCAGAATACAAAAAGGAATTTTCAGTGTGGATGACAGAAAGGAACGTTATCGGGATTGGGATAATCTGCATTATTGGTTCCGTGGAGTTGAGAAGTATGCACCGTGGGTAAGGAAAATCCATTTTGTTACCTGGGGGCATATCCCGGCATGGCTGGATACAGCGAATCCTAAACTGAACATTGTCAGACACGAAGATTTTATTCCCGGAGAATTCCGCCCTACATTTAACTCCCATACTATTGAATGGAATTTTCATAGAATTCCAGATTTATCAGAAAATTTTGTGTATTTTAATGATGATATGTTTTTATTAAAACCGATAACTGCCGAAGCCTTTTTCAGAAACGGCAGGCCGGTAGATATGATGGCTCTTCAACCGGATGTTGCCAATGCAGATGATGAAGTCATGCCATATATTTATCTGAATAACGCCATGCTCCTGGCGAAATATTTCGATAAACGGGATAATATAAAGAAGCAGCCCGGGGCATATTTTCATATAGGGTATCCGCCGATGTATTTCTTTTACAATATGCTGGAGATCGCTTTTCCCCGGTTCACTGGATTCTATACAGTACATGGCCCGTCACCGCTTAAGAAGAGTACTTATGAAAAACTGTGGCAGCTGGAACCGGAACTGCTGGGAAATGTATGCAGCCATCCGTTCCGGCATAAAGAAGATGTTAATCAGTATGTGCTGAGAGAATATCAGAAGCTCAGCGGAGATTTTTTTCCGGAGAATATACAGAAATTCTGCGGATACTATGATGTAGAAGAAACCAACGAAAAACTGATACAGACCATTATCGGGCATAAGAAAAAAATGATCTGCATCAATGACAGCAATCACGAAATTGATTTCGAAAAAGCCAAAAAAGAAATCAATAACGCGCTGGATCAGATTCTTCCGGAAAAATCAGAATTCGAACGCAAATTATAAACAGCAGGAAGAGAGGCATAAAGATGAATATTCTGTTGGTGGGCGGCTCCTGCAGCCTGATGGACAGCATGATCCTGAAGCTCCGGAAAGAGGGACACAGGGTTTTTTTGCTGACCGGAGATAAATACAGACATAATAAATATCAGAAAGTATTTGAAAGATATGACTTCGCCTATGACTGCGAAAATCTCAACGATATTTTGGAAAGTGTCAATGCAGACGTGACCATTCTTATGGGGGCATTTGATACCAATTACCGCTGGAATGGGGAAGAAAGAGAAACCGTGCATTTTATTTCTCATCTGGTAAATATTCTGGTAGCTTATTCTATGGCAAATAAGAAGCGGCTGATCTTTCTTTCTTCAGATGAAATTTATAATGGAAATTATAAGGATGATATAGAAGAGGAAGAAAAATTTTCCGGAATTGGGATCCGGGCAGATGCCTTGTCCCAGGCTGAGGAAATCTGTGAGAATTTCAGGATAAACCGGGGGCTGGATATCGTGACCCTGCGCCTGGATCATCTCTACAGCATTCCCAAAGAGAAAAAAGACATAAATAACATCTGCGCCCGGATGTGTCTGGACTGTCTGCGTGACGGGCATATCAAGGCAAAAGCAGATCATGTTTTTTCTATTCTTTATGAGAAAGATGCAGTGGAATATATTTACCAGCTTGTAAAAAATACAAAGCACGAACGCAGTCGGTACAATCTTTCTTCCAATGATGTGATCAGTGAGGTGGAGCTTGCTGCAAAGGTCCAGGAAGCCATGGGAACAGAATCCAACATTGCAGTGTTCTCAGACAGCAATGGAAGGTGCGTCTTGTCAGGAAGACGTTTTGAACAGGAATACGGTGTCCATGCATTTGGAAATCTGGAAAAAAATATCAAAGACATGGCTGCTTACATGCAGCGGCATAAAAATGTTTTTCTGAATGAAGATGAGCTGAAGCTTCCCTGGTGGAAGGTTCTTATCGAGAAATGGAGATGGCTGATCAAAGTGCTTTTCCCGTTTTTCGAAAACATGGTCTGCTTTATTCCGTTTTTTATGATGAATAACCGGACTGTAGGAAGCGAGTATTTTGCAAATCTTGATCCGTTCCTTTTGTATGTGCTGCTTTTTGCCATTGTGTACGGACAGCAGCAGGCTACTTTTTCTGCAATACTGGCGGTTGCAGGATATATGTTCCGGCAGATGTATACGCGGAGCGGATTTGAGGTACTTGTGGATTACAATACCTATGTGTGGATCGCCCAGCTGTTTATCTTGGGACTTGTTGTAGGATATATGCGTGACCAGATCCGTACCATGCGTCTGGAAAGCCAGGAACTGGAGGAACATTTGAGCAGGCAGATTGCAGATATCCGCGATATCAACGAGAGTAATGTCCGTGTAAAAGAAATCATGGAACAGCAGCTGATCGACCATAAAGACAGTATCGGTAAGATCTACAGCATCACAGCAGGACTGGAACAGCGTATGCCCGATGAAGTTATTTTCTATGCGGTAGAAATGCTGGAGAAGCTGATGCAGACCAAGGATGTAGCTCTTTATAATGTAGTCAACAGAGATTACGCCCGTATTTTTTCCGCAAGCTCAGATAAGGCAAGAAGTCTTGGAAACTCTATCCGTTATAAGGAAATGACGGAAATATACGATGCCCTGACTGAGCAGAAGGTATATATCAACAAAAATATGGACGAGCGTTACCCGCTGATGGCCAGAGGAATTTACGAGGGCGGCGAGGTTCAGATGATCATCATGCTCTGGGGATTACGCTGGGAAAAAATGACTCTTGGCCAGGCAAATTTTTTAACTGTTGTCAGCTATCTGATCCAGAACGCGATGCTCCGTGCACAGAGATATATGCAGGCACTGGAAGATCAGCATTACAGCCGGGATTCTGAAATTCTGGAGCCGGATGCTTTTGAATCCCTGGTACAGGCTTATATGAATGCAGAGATTAAGAACCTGGTGGAATGTGTGCTTGTAAAAGTGGATATCCCAAAGGAACAGTACCGTGAGATCGATGAGCATATGTCAGGACAGTTGCGAGACAGCGATTATCTGGGAATCATGCCGGATGGAAATCTTTATATCCTGCTTACAAACACAACAAGAGAAAGTGCTGTGATCGTACAGGAACGATTTGAGAAAAACGGTTATAAAACAGAATGTGTGGAGAAGATGGCAGTATGTCACAAAGAATGAAATTATTTATTTTTCTGCTGATCGTAAACTTAATTGTTATTGTGATCTATCTGGTCTGGAATCATATCCGGAGAAAAGAAAATCTCCGGAGTGTCTGGATGAAGGCGGTCATGATGTTTCTGTGTCCTGTAGTCGGGCCTATGTTTGTGCTGCTTTCTTTTATCCTGTTTAAATTGTTTTCATCACAGGGAATGGATCTTTCGGATATTGTGTTCAGTAAGGACAGAACAGAGAATTTTCTGCGCCCGGACGAAGAAATGGAACGAAATATGGTATCTCTTGAAGAAGCACTGGAAGTTACAGACAAAAAAAGTCTCCGTACTCTGATGCTGAATGTGATCAGAGGAGATTACCAGAATTCCCTGTCCTCTATTAACCTGGCATTGAACAGTAAGGATTCTGAGACTGCTCATTATGCAGCATCCATTCTCCAGGACGTGCTGAATAATTTCCGAAGCCAGGTACAGAAAAAATATCTTCTGTGCCAGGAAGAAAACGAGCAGCAGGTTGAAAATTGCGTGAATCTTGTGGAGTATATGAATCCCATCCTGGAACAGAAAGTACTCACAGATATTGAGCAGAAATCCATGACAGATAAGATGCAGGAAGTCCTGCAGAAAGCATGGGATCTGGACAAGATCAGGATCAGCAGCACAGTCTACGAAAAAGTCTGCCAGCGTCTGCTGGAAATCAAAGACTACGAAAAATGTACACTGTGGTGCGACAGAGCCATGGAACAGTATCCAAGAGTTCTTTCCAGTTACACCTGCCAGCTGAAGCTCTGTTTCTCCTGCGGAAACAAAGAGAAATTTTTCCAGGTCATGCAGGAATTAAGAAGTTCGGATATTATTATTGATAATGAGACACTTGAACTGATCAGAACGTTTATGTAGAAGTAAAAGGGTGAACAGATATGTCAATGACAACTTTGGTTATATTACAATTTGTGGGTATATTTGCTGCCTATACAGGCCTGACAGTTTTGCTTCCGGCAGTTATGTTTCGCAGAGTACTGAGAGGAAGACGATTGTCAGAGCAGTTTCTGATGTGTTATACATTTGGAAATTTCTATATTATAAATATTGTATTTGCGGTTCAGCTGCTTCATATTTCCAATTTTCAGACACTTGTACTGCTTACTGTGGTTCTGAGTGTGCTGATCTGGAGCCGAGTGAACCGGATTTCTCTGAGAAAACTTATCATAAAGAATGCAGAAGCTTGCAGAAAACTTCTCCAAGGCAGCATGGGAATAAAAGGAGCCTTATACAGAGTATGGCAAAAGTTCATCAGAATGCTGAAATATGTAATCAGTTTCTTTTATTGCGAAGTGGTATGTAATACCCTGCAATGGATATTGGCAGGTGCAATTGCTGCGGCGCTTTTCTGGGTTTACGGCAGACAGCTGATCCTTACTTATGGATATCGAGCATCTGATATTCCGGTACATCTTAACTGGATCAATCAGATGAGCCGGGGAAATCTTTTTGTAAGTGGTGTATATCCTTTTGGATTTCACTGCGTGGTGTATTATCTGCACACAGTTTTTCGGGTGGATACTTATGTGATCTTGTGTCTGTTTTATCTGGTACAGGTATTTTTTATTCATGTGGTTCTTCTTGCAATGCTGAAAATGTTGTGCAGATCTTTGTATTTTCCGTATGCAGGAGTACTTGTATATATACTTGGAAGCTTCTGGGCAAGGCAGACATATTCGCGTTTTGGTGCTTCATTGCCCCAGGAATTCGGTATGATCTTTGTAATCCCGTCTATATATTTTCTGATCCGGTTTTTTCAGACAGAAAAAGAAAATTTGAAGACAAAAGAGACAAAACTGACACTTGGGTGTTTTGCCATTGCGTTTTCGTTGACATTAGCTATTCATTTTTACGGAACTATGATTGCGGGACTCTGCTGCATCGGAATTGCTGTTGGATATGTTTTTCGCTTCTTGAATAAAGAGTATTTTCGTCGTATTATGATGACGGGAATTATCAGTGTATTTCTGGCTGTTCTTCCAATGACGATTGCTTTTGCAGGAGGAACACCTCTTCAGGGCTCGCTTGGCTGGGGACTTAGTGTTATTAATGGTGGAAACTCTGATACAAAACAGGAAGAAAAGAATATACAGGAAGAAAAGAATATAGATATACAGAATATGACAATAGAAGAGATTGCCGCGAGTTTGAACGGAGATACGGAAAGTACAGGAAATGCAGGAAACGCGGCAGTACAGTCCCAGACAAATACTCCAGTTATTACGGAAGCACCGAATCCTTCTCTTAGTGAAAAAGTGGGGGAAATTCCGGAAAAAATAAAAAATGTATGGAATATGATGGCTCAGCGACTCCGGGAGTTTATTATTAATTTACCGGAGAAATGGTGTGCGTATGCTGTGCTGACGGGAATTGGAGTATTGATTCTGCTAGGATTGGTGTTTATTATTTTTCGCAGGACTGCTTATGGTGAAATGCTGATGTCAGCAGGATTTTGTATGGGAATTCTGACTTTACTGCTTTGCGCGGGAAATCTGGGACTTCCGGTTTTGATGGATCCGACCAGATGCAGTATTTACTATGCATATCTTCTGGTTGCTGTGCTGACATTATTGGGAGATGGAATTCTTTACCTGATATTTATGCCCAGGATTTTGAGAGTCATTCGAAATGCAGCAGCTTTAGGACTGACAGTGATAACTGTAGCAGGAATGATTCACCAGGATCTGATCAAAACACCAGATTTTTTGTCCGGCTATGTATCAAATGGAGCATTGACCTGTCTGACAAATATTATCAGGGAAAATGAAGATAAGACATGGACTATTGTATCAGCCAACGATGAAACTCAGATGGGCCTGGATCATGGATGGCATTATGAGATAATCACTTTTTTACGTAAGCTGGAAAAGATGGATAAGGACACTAAGGTAATTATTCCTACGAAGAATGTATATTTCTTTATAGAAAAAATTCCGTTGGATTATTCTGTGGTGTATTCTGGAAGTGGTCAGTCCATCTCAAAAAAAGGGGCCAGTCAGAATTTGCCAAATGTTGGTGGAATTTCCATGTATCAGGGAGAAGGAAGATGGATCCTTATGTCCAGAATGTATTACTGGGCACAGGCATTTATGGAAAAATATCCAAATGATATGAAAGTATACTATGAATCCGAAGATTTTATATGTTATGTAATGCCTCAGAATATGTATCATCAGTATAATTTTGCTATAGATTACGGATATAATCAGGTTCAGACACAGGAGGCTATTAACAGTTAAATATAAATTATAAAATCATATAAGTACATGTTGAGTTTTATAAAATATTAGAGCAGAATATTATTGAAAAGAGTTGATGCTTTGGGTAAATATTATTCTATACATGAATTTTCAAAAATTATAGGCGTATCCGCCCAGACATTACGAAATTGGGATGCCAATGGAAAACTTCATCCGCATCATACTACAATAAGCGGCTATAGATATTATTCTGACGAGCAACTCAACCAGGTAATAAATGTAAAGCCTAAAAATCGCATTACAATTGGATATTGTCGCGTTTCCAGCCATAGACAGAAAGATGATCTGGAACGACAGACTGATAATGTTAAGACATATCTTCTGGCAAAAGGACAGCTATTTGAGATAATAAGTGATATCGGTTCCGGAATTAATTATAAGAAAAAAGGACTCCAGGAATTGATCAGGTGAATATCTCAAAATCAGGTTGAAAAGGTTGTTGTTTTATATAAAGATCGGCTATTGCGATTTGGTTTTGAATTGATAGAATATATCGCTTCGCTTTATAATTGTGAGATTGAGATCATTGATAATACTGAAAAATCCGAACAGCAGGAACTTGTTGAAGATCTGGTTCAGATAATCACAGTATTCAGTTGCAAATTACAAGGAAAACGAGCGAATAAAGCCAAGAAACTTATCCGGGAACTGATACAGGAGGAAGCAGATGGTAAAAGCCATAAAAGCAATGTTGATACCAAACAATGTACAGAAAACTAAGATGTTTCAGTACGCAGGTGCTTCAAGATTTGCTTATAACTGGGCTTTGGCAAGGGAAATAGAAAACTATGAAAAAGGCGGAAAATTCATTTCAGATGCAGAACTCAGAAAAGAATTTACAAAGCTTAGACATTCTGATGAATACGCATGGTTATTGAGTATTTCAAATAATGTAACCAAACAGGCAATCAAAGATGCCTGCACTGCTTATAAGAACTTTTTCAAAGGTTTGCAGAAATTCCCAAGATTCAAGTCAAAAAAGAGATCAATGCCGAAGTTCTATCAGGATAATATTAAGATACAATTCAGCAATACTCATGTTAAGTTTGAAGGATTTTCTTCGAGCAGGAAAAGAAATAAACAAAAACTAAATTGGGTAAGACTTGCAGAGCATGGTCGTATTCCTACAGATGCTAAATACATGAATCCGCGAATATCCTTTGACGGATTGAACTGGTGGATCAGCGTATGTGTGGAATTTCCTGATTGCATAGAAAAACTTAATGATGATGGAATTGGTATAGATCTGGGAATCAAAGATCTGGCTATTTGCTCTGATGGAGCTAAGTATAAGAACATCAATAAAAGTCAGAAAGTAAAGAAACTGGAAAAACAGAAACGCAGATTACAGCGTAGTATCTCTCGCTCTTACGAGAAAAATAAGAAAGGAGAAAGTTACTGCAAAACAAATAATGTAATCAAAAAGGAAAAACTTTTATTAAAACGAAATCACAGATTAACAAATATCCGTAAGAACTATTTGAATCAGACTACATCTGAAATTGTAAATCGAAAACCAAGATTTATTTGTATTGAAGATTTGAATGTTAGTGGAATGATGAAAAATAGACATTTATCAAAAGCAGTTCAGAATCAGGGCTTTTTTGAGTTTAGAAAGCAGCTTGAACACAAGTGCAGAGATAAAGGGATTCAGCTTATTGTGGCTGATCGGTTTTATCCATCATCAAAGCTTTGCAATTGTTGTGGAAATATTAAAAAAGACTTGAAATTATCTGACAGAATTTATAAATGTGATTGTGGAAATGTCATTGGTAGAGATTTTCAGGCATCTATAAATCTCAAGGCTTATGGAGAAAGATTTGCAAGCTAACACTAAAACGTTAGTGCAAATATGTACGGGTACGTTAATCCGGAATTTACGCCTATGGAGAGTACAAGAACTTGTGAGTAGATAGATATTTATATCATCAAAAGCATACTCGTTGAAGTAGGAATGAAACATAGAAGTTTATAACTTTTTATAAGTTTTCAGTAACGGAAAATAATTAACATAATGGTTTCCAGAAGAAAATTTTTCAGCATAGCTATCATGATGTTCGTATTACTGTTTCTGTTTCAGTTTTCCATGGTGCTGAGGGACAGGCAGAACACTGATGATGTTAACTCAAATCTTGCACCAAAACAGAATGATGGAAAAAATGTCTGGAAAAACGAAGAACTCGATCCTGCGTCTGTGGGAACAACGGACAGAAGGTATGTACTTTTTGTAGGTGATTCGTCTTCTGATATGGCAGAGTCTGTAAGCAGATGGTGCACTTATGCAAAATGGGATATTTCAAAATGCAGTTCTATGGAGAAATTTAAAGAGAATGACAAAAATCTTCCGGGAATGCTGATCTTGGAGTCCGAAAAGTATGCACTTGATGATAATCTGAAAAAAATAGAAGAACTGGAACAAAAAGGTGTGATTATTGTCTTCGGATGTCTGGAAGATCCGAAGAATATTGAAAAGAATCAGGAACTTCAGGACTTTCTGGGAATTTATAAAATCGTCTCCAAAAAAACAGAACTTACAGGGGCAAAGCTTTTTGAGGGGCTGCTTCTGGGTGGAGAGGTAATTTATGAAACGCCGGAAGATAAAGATGAAAGAGATCGACAGGATCTGCAGCTTAATGTGCCCTGGTATCAGGTTGGCAGCGGAACCAAGACCTATATGGTCGGACTCCTGGATCAGTCCAAACAGAAGGAAACGGTAGAAAATGAAGAACTGCCCACACTGATCTGGAGAAACGGAATCCGGAACGGAAGCATCTTCTGTGTAGTTGGAGATTACATGAAAGACAGTACGGCACTGGGTCTTCTGGATGGCATGGTGGCAGAGGCATCTTCATATTACATTTATCCGGTAGTTAATGCACAGAATCTTTCCATGATCAATTTTCCTGTATTTGCAGATGAGAATAATGAACAGATGATGGAGTTATACAGTCAGTCCATAACAGGAATGGCCAGAGATATCATGTGGCCGTCACTTATATCCATTGTCGAAAAAGGCGGCTTGAAGATGACCTGTTTTATGCAGCCGCAGACAAACTACGAGGATGGAATAGAGCCGACCAGCAAGGATCTGGTATTTTATCTGAAACAGATGAAAGAACAGAATGCGGAAGCCGGTTTGTCCCTGCAGTATAAAAATGCGGAATCATTAAAAGATAAACTGAATCAGGATGCTGAGTTTTTCCGGAAGGCTGACAGCAGCTATAAATACGGAGCAGCTTATACAGAAGAAAAGGATCTGGACACCGTCAAAGCTCTGATGAATACTGAATTAATGAAGAATGTAAGCACTCTGGTATGTGAATACACAGAGGATGAGCCCGTAATATCCTACTGTACAGATTCTGTAACCTTGCAGTCTGTCATAAGTGACGGAATGAATTATACCTACAGCGATGATATCCGTATGAGAAGTATTCAGAGCTCCCTGGGCTATACCAATGTTATGCTGAATATGCAGAAGATTTTCTGGCCGGAACGGAAAAAAGACCGCTGGCAGATCATGCAGAAACGTTTTTCCAGCAATCTTCTCACCTACTGGAAAAATTTTACCGGTTTTGACAGCACCACACTTTCCGAGAGCAATACCAGAACAAGAACCTTCCTGAATCTGGATTTTTCAGAGACCAGGACAGATGATGAGATCATTCTGAAAACATCTGAGAGCGGAAGCTGGTTTATCTTAAGAACCAATGGAGAAGAAATCGAAGAAATCGAAGGCGGCACACAGAAAAAACTGGAGGATAATGTTTATCTGATCCAGGCACAGGATACAACTGTGAAGATCCAGGTAAAAACAGCAGGACTCCATTACAGCAAATAAGAGAGGACACAGATGAAAGTTTGTATTGTGGCAGAAGGGTGTTATCCGTATGTAGTCGGAGGTGTATCCGGCTGGATCAACAGTTTGATAAAGTCATTTCCAAATGTGGAATTTATATTGTTGGCAATTGTAGCCAACCGTTCTTTTCGGGGAAAATTCGTCTATGAGCTTCCGGAAAATCTTACACAGGTTTATGAGGTATATCTGGAGGACAGTGAGTGGGAAGGCGGAGACAGAAAGAGAAAACGAAGAAAAAAAGTTCATATTTCCCGTAAAGAATACGATGAACTTCTGAACATGGTCCTGAACCGGAAAACAGACTGGGGCGTGATCTTTGATCTGTTTCATAAGAAACGTCTTTCTGTAGATGATCTTCTTATGGGCGAGGACTTTTTTATGATTGCCAGGGAATGTTATAACAGAAATTATTCAAACATCAATTTTTCGGATTTTCTCTGGACGCTACGATCGATCTATCTGCCAATGTTCTGGACATTAAAGATGGATGTGCCGAAAGCGGATCTTTATCACTGTGTAGCTACCGGTTATTCCGGGATCCTGGGAAGTATGGCGAAACATTTTCATGGAAGCTCTCTTCTGATATCTGAGCATGGTATTTACACCAGAGAGCGTGAGGAGGAGCTGATCAAGGCTGCCTGGGTCAGGGGCGTATATAAAAATATCTGGATCGAGCAGTTTAAGAAGATGTCTCTTCTGGCCTATGAGAAAGCGGACACTGTCACCTGTCTGTATGATCATGCAAGGGAGCTTCAGATCGAACTTGGCTGCCCGGAAGAAAAAATCAAAGTAACACCCAATGGTATCAACACAGAAGCACTGGCAGATCTTCCGGGAAAGAATGAAGAAGAGCAGCAGTTTATCAATGCGGGAGCTGTTCTCCGTGTAACCCCGATTAAAGACGTAAAGACCATGATACAGGCATTTGATTTTGCAAAAAAAAGGGTCAAAAATCTGAAACTCTGGATCATGGGACCTACAGACGAGGATGTGAAATACGCTCAGGAATGTTATGATCTGGTGGAGTCCCTAGGAACAAAAGATATCGAGTTTACAGGAAGAGTTAATGTAAAAGAGTATCTGGGAAAAATGGATTTCACATTGCTCACCAGCATCAGTGAGGGACAGCCGCTGACGATCCTTGAGAGCTATGCAGCTCATAAACCGGTCATAGCTACAGATGTAGGAAACTGCCGGGAGCTGATCTATGGCAGCAACGATGATTTCGGGGAAGCAGGGATACTGACACACATTATGAATATTGAGGAGATCGCCCATGCCATGGTGACGATGTCCTTACAGGAAGAAGAAAGATTGCGTATGGGAGAAGCCGGTTATAAACGTGTAAATGCGTTTTACCGGATCGAACAGATGAAAGCAGTGTATCAGGACATTTACAAAGGATTTTCTGATAAACAGGGACTTGAGTGGACGGAGGAGCCCTTCAGTATAGGAAAATAATAATCTCAGGACGGAGAGAATACATGGCTGGAATAGGTGTAAAACTGACAAACATATATAAAAAGAATACGCTGACAACAGATATCATAGGAGTTGGATACAGTATGGTCGTTACCATTGCACCAATGCTTGTTGTGATCGGTGCACTTGTACTTATGGAATACTTTCTGGATTTTTCCTCTGTAGCTTATATTACAAGGGAACTGTTTTCCTGTACAGTGCTGTATATTTTTATTTTCTCATTGCTGACAGCATCACCGTTTAACTCTGTACTGTCAAAATATATGTCGGATGTGATCTATGAAGAGAAATATGAGGATATCCTGCCCTGCTATTATGTGGGAATGTTCATGAATATTCTTCTCAGTTCTGTGTTGGGAATTATATTCTGTGTTCGCGAGGTGATCGTGGGAAAGGTAGATATCATTTATGTTTTTACAGGATACTGCGGATATATAGCACTTGTCCTGGTGTTTTATTCCATGCTGTATCTGTCTATCTGTAAGGATTACAAAAAAATCTCGTTTTTCTTTGCAGCAGGCATGACAGTTACTTTCTTTCTGTCATTGCTTCTTGTAAAAATATTTCACTGGAGTATCACCTACGGAATGCTGTTTTCACTGGCTGTCGGGTTCTGGTTGATCGCCTGTATGGAAATGTCTGTGGTGCGAAGCTATTTCAGGGAAAACAGCGGAAAGTACAGAGAGGTTCTGGGATATTTCAGAGAATACTGGCCGCTGGTTGTAACGAATTTTCTGTATACACTGGGACTTTATATTCATAATTTTGTTTTCTGGACAACAGATCTTCACATGATTGTGGTGAAATCCTTTGTATGTGTAACAACGTATGATATGGCAACCTGTCTTGCGATGTTTACAAATATTTCTGCAAGTGTTATCTTTATCAGCAGAGTGGAAATGTATTTTCACGACAGATACAAGGCATATTCGGAGGCAGTTATCGGCGGAAGAGGAGCGGATATCGCCATTACGAAAAAAAGGATGTTCCGTACTCTTTCAGAAGAGCTGATGAGCCTTGCAAGAGTCCAGTTTATTATTACGCTGGTGATCTTTCTGATCTGTATGATCTTTCTTCCTCAGCTAGGTTTCGGAGGAATGATCCTGAGAATCTATCCGTGTCTGGCAGCAGGATATTTTATTCTGTTTCTCATGTATGCAGAAATTATTTTTATGCATTATTTTAATGATATGAAAGGCTGTGTGCTGACAGGACTGGCATTCTGCCTGATCACGATGGCAGGAAGTATGATTTCCACACATTTTTCGGAGATCTGGTATGGTGCAGGACTTGTTGCAGGAAGTTTCGCAGGATGGACAGTAGCCTATATGAGGCTTCAGTGGATGGAAAAACATCTGGATTTTCATATATTCTGCAACGGACATCTGCTGAAAAAGAAAAAAGGAGACTGCCCATCGCCAAAAGTATTTGACAGATATGAGCAGTAGGGAAGGAACGAAAGAATGGCTTCAGGAGATATACTTAGATTATTTGTAATTGCGGCAGGAGCATATATGCTTGTAAAAGCAGTACTGTCACTTGCAAAAAGAAAAATGACAGAACCATTTTGCCTTGCATGGGTATTATTATCTGCGCTGATGATTCTTTCCGGTGTGCTTTTGAATCCGTCTCAGCTGGACCGGTACATAAGCACAAGAGGACTGATCCTGATCATCATCGTTGTATCAGGAATTTTATGGGGACTGTGGTTTATAAGCACCCAGGTATCCCTTCTGAAAAGACGGAATCAGGAAATGGCCATGCAGATATCACTTTTAAACAACGACTGTGAGAAAATACTTAAAGAGCTGGAGAAAATGAAAAAAGAAAAATGAAAAAAGTATTGTTTGTCATCAACACTCTTGGAGGTGCCGGAGCAGAAAGAGCACTTCTGGAGCTGCTGAAAAGATTTTCGCCGGAGCAGTATCAGACTGATCTTTATGTACTGCTTGAACAGGGCGAACTGATCAGTCAGGTGCCGGAGTATGTAAATATCCTGAACAGAGATTATACAGCAGAATCGGTTCTTACAAGAGAGGGAAAAAAGAAACTGAATAAAAAGGTCTTCAGGCGGCTGTTTACCAGAGGAGCTTTGTTTAAAAATATTCCGTATCTGATAAAAAATACCTCAGCTATGCTGAAACAAAAGAAAATTCATGCAGACAAGCTTCTGTGGCGTGTTATGTCAGACAGCGGAATGCACCTGGATAAGGAGTATGATATGGCAATCGCTTATCTGGAAGGCGGTTCCACATATTTTGTCCATGATCATGTGATGGCAAAGCAGAAGTTCACATTTTTGCATGTGGACTATTCGTATGCAGGCTACAGCAGAAAACTGGATAAAAGCTGCTATCTGGATTTTGACAGGGTCTTTACGGTGTCCGGTGAAGTAAAAGAAAGCTTTGAAAAAATATATCCCGAGTGTGCAGACAGAACCTTTATTTTCCACAATCTGATCGACAGGAAGGAAATCATAAGAAAAGCAGAACTTCCAGGTGGTTTTGAGGATACATATAACGGAAAAAGGATACTGACTGTAGGAAGATTAACTGTTCAGAAAGCTTATGAAACAGCTATTGGCGCAATGAAACTTCTGAAAGATCAGGGCGTAAATGTGCGCTGGTATGTGTTGGGAGAAGGCGCGCTGAAAGAACAGCTTCAGCAGAAAATAGACAGTCTTGGGCTTACCGGAGATTTTATCCTGCTGGGAGCAGAGGAAAATCCCTATCCCTATTATAAGCAGTGTGATCTGTATGTGCATGCTACCCGTTTTGAAGGAAAAAGCATTGCAGTACAGGAAGCACAGGTTCTTGGCTGTGCGATCCTTGTGTCGGACTGCAGCGGAAACCGGGAACAGGTAAGTGATGGAATAGACGGATCCTTGTGTCAGCTGTCAGCGGAAGACATCAGCAGAAATATAAAAGAACTGCTGGAAGATGATGAGAAATGTATGCAGTACAGAAAAAATGCCTCTCGTCGGATCTCAGATAATCAGGAGGATGAAATGAAACTGTTTTGCTGCAGCAGGAATGACAGGAATGGAGCAGAGCGGAATACAAAAGTTCGATATATATAGCGTAAGAAAAGAGAAAGAAAGCCATGGGAAACAGAAAAGAAGTTTTGATTATTATTCCGGCGTACAATGAAGAAAAAACGATTGTTCCAGTGCTTGAAAAGCTGGAACAGCCGGAAATCGCGCAGATCGCAGATGTACTGGTTATGAATGATGCATCCTCAGATGCAACCAATCATGTAACAAAAAAGAGAAAACATGATGTTGTGACTCATGTATTTAATCTTGGATATGGAAGTGGCCTGCAGCTTGGATATAAGTATGCAGTGCGAAAGGATTACTGTTATGTGATACAGATGGATGCAGACGGACAGCATGATGTATGCAATATTCCGAAAATCTATGAGACATTGCAGACCAGAGATGAGAACGGTGAGCTTCCGGATATTGTTCTGGGTTCAAGATTTATGGAAGGAAGCACAGATTTCCCGGTATCTCCGGCGAAAAAAATTGCATTTGCGTGGTTTCGGACAATGCTGAAACTGGGAACAGGAAGAAGCATTTCTGATCCGACTACAGGCCTGCAGGGGCTGAGCTGGAGAACTTTTCTTTTTTATTCCAAATATGATAACTTTGATGACAAATATCCAGACGCAAATATGCTGATGCAGATGCTGCTTCTGGGATTCCGGGTCAGGGAAATTCCGGCAGTGATGCACATGAGAACAGAAGGAATCAGCATGCATTCCGGGCTGAAGCCAATACTCTATATGTTCCGCATGACTTTTTCCGTTCTGGCAGTATGGATCAGGGAAAAAATCCTCAAGATGGATGAAGGTAAGATACATGCTCTGGAAAAATATGATAAATAGAAATGGCTGGGATTTCCGTCAGGCAGAACTCGCAGAGTGTCTGGATGAACCGGAAAATCCCGGCAGAGGATGGTACGGGATCTATACTTTTATGGTTGAACAGAGTATAGATCCGGTAGAACTGAGATGGAGTCTGAGACAGGGGGAGTCGCTGGCACTGGTACTGCTTGATATCCACGCATATCGCAGTAAGCTGCTGGATGAAGATGCCCTTGGAAATATCAGGAACATTCTCAGTTTTTTTATGCAATACAAGAAGGATGTGATTCTTCGTCCTGTATATGACCGGGAAGGAAATGGACGAAGCTGCGAGCCGGATGCTTTTGAACTGGTGCTGGAGCACATGAGACAGATCGGAGAAATATTGAAAAGTATAAAACATTCGGTGTTTATTTTTCAGGGAATGCTGGTTGGCAGCTGGGGAGAGATGCACGATTCCGAATATTTATCTCCGGAACATCTTCATAAGATGTGGAGCTGTATGAGGGAGTACCTTGGAGAGGATATCTGTCTGGCTGTGCGTACGCCGTCACAGTGGAGAACCCTGAAAAGTGAAGAGGATTTTTTGCAGAAAAAATACTCCCGGCTGTCGTTGTTTGACGATGGTATCCTGGGATCTTTGACACATCTTGGAACATTCGGTACTATGACAAAAGAGGCGGCAGGATGGCGCGGTGCATGGACCAGAAAAGAAGAGCTGGATTTTATCAGCCGGCTTACAGAAAGCCTGCCCTGTGGCGGTGAGGTGACTTCCTGTACAGGAGAAGATGCCGTGAAAGTCAGAGAGGCGGATTTCATTATCAGTGAACTGAAGAACATGCATCTTGTTTATCTGGACAGTACTTACGATATGGAAGTTCTTAACCGGTGGAAACAAATAAATTATACAGGCTCCGGGACCTGGCAGGGGCGAAGCCTTTATGAATATATAGGCAGCCACCTTGGTTATCGCCTGACAGTAAAAAGTGTTCAGATGAAACGTACCTGGCGTGGAAAAGTAGAATTTACCATTGAAATTGAAAATACCGGATTTGGAAAGCTGTTTCAGGATGCGGAATTATTTCTTATGATCGAGAATGAGCATCAGCAGAAAGAAGTTCCGGTTTCTATGGATCTGCGGAAAATATTGCCGGGAACTGTTCTCTGTGGAAAAGCAGTGACAGAGCCTGCCCACGGGAAAGTTTTTCTGAGAGCCCGGAGAAGATCAGACGGGAGAAGTATTCGGTTTGTCAATAGAGGCAGTGCAGACAGCCTTTATATTGGCTGCCTGCATAAATAAACATAAATATTGAATTACTGAAGAGTAAGAGTACCAACAGGAACGGTTTTGCTTTTTTCATATCCTTTGTTGGCAAAATGGATATAGTTTTTTGTGTATGGATCTTTCATACGAAGAGAAACTGTATAAGTTCCCTTTTTAAGGGAGCGGACATCCAGGCTGAGTTTAAACTCAGAGAAATCATTACCTGCGATAGAACGGTTATCAATAGTTGTTTCAACTTTTTCTGATTTACCGGTATCTTTGCTGGTGAGAATCAGATCTGTGGTAAATTTCGTATATGCAGAGGAAAATCCGGTATTGGCAACTGTCAGATATAAAGTAGCAGTGTCATCGAGTACAGAATGAAAATCAATGGAGGACTGCTGTACAACATAACGGTAGCCCAGATGAGCACTGATGTAATCATATCCGCTGCACCCGGAAAAAACATCGGTATCTGATCCTGTGTAAGTGGAATTTTTCCATTTGTTAAGGACTGCTTCATCATGTTCCGAATTCAGATAGGACACATGCATTTGTGAGAGATCTGAGATGGCATTATCCAGATCATTGTATTCGTTGTCTACAGTAACTTCTCCACCATTAGGAACATATTGACAAAGTTTATACTGAAAAAGAAGTTCATCACTGCGGGTACCCTGTTCCTCAGGTTTGCTGCTGGATTTCAGAGGCGTGCTTCCGTAGGTGCCGAGATCATAGACAGATCCAAGCATACCGTCGTTAAACAGACTTAATCTGGATGCGAGTGTGCCACTGTAAGCTTCTGAACTTGAAAGTGGCGTACTGGTACGGAGAATACCTCTTAACTGTGCCGGAGTGCGGACTGCCAGATAAATTTCCCGGGAGATATCATTGTCAAGTTCTTCTATGATCTGACGTATTTGATTGAGATCTCCATAATTGGAATTATTCATCTCGCCATTATTTCCTGTAAATGTTCCCTGCAGGATATATACACAGTCAGAATGTTTGTTGACAACAGTGGAAAGCCGTGAAATATGTTTTTTGATCTGCGGAAGGCTGGATGGTTCTGCAGATAAAGCCTTTCCATCCCAGTCATAGAGAAAACGGAGGATCACCTGCTTTTTGGCCTGTGTACATACAGTCAGCATTTTATCCAGCTGAGTAAGAGCATTTGTGCTGATATCAGAATCTGAATAATTTTTCAGATTGATTTCCAGAAGCATCAGTGGGTAAGGATTTGAGGTGCAGTTTTCTTGGCACCAGTTTGCAGCTGTTTTTGGCTTTTCCTTATCTGAAAGAATGTATCCGCCCATTTGATAAAAACCGCGGTAAGGATTATCTAGATTCTGGGAAGATTCTTCGCTTGAGGAAGGTGTATATTCAATTTTCAGATATCTGGAAGAGATTAAATGATGGAGGATAAGCGCAGCCAATGTAAAACAAAATATAAAAAAAAGACTATGCAGGATTATCGGTAATTTTTTTTTCATGGATAATTGCTCCTTTAAAAAATATCTATACATGCAATTATGAATTAACTATAATGTATTATAACCAAAAAGAAAGGATAAGTGAAGATTGAAACAGAAATCCAGGACCGAATACTCTGTCATGAATACGTCAGTAGCCTTTATTGCACAGGTGACAGCAATTCTTATGGGCTTTTTTACAAGGGTCGTTTTTACGAGAACGCTCAGTGAAGGTTATGTGGGAATCAATGGTCTGTTTACAGATATATTAAATATATTATCATTATCAGAACTTGGAGTAGGAACTGCAATTACATATGCTCTTTACGGCCCAATTGCCAGAAATGATATCAAAAAACAGCAGATCCTGATGCGGATGTTCCGTACTTTTTACAGAATGACAGCAGGTTTTGTTCTGGTGGCGGGACTGTGCCTGATTCCGTTTCTGGATATTCTGATGAAGGACAGGCCGGATGTGGATCATCTGATCATGATCTATATTCTGTATCTTACGAATTCAGTTGTGTCTTATTTGCTGATTTACAAGAAGACATTGGTGGATGCTCACCAGATGAATTATATTACTGTGATGTATCATAATGGATTTCTTGTATTGCAGGATATCTGTCAGATCGTTGTATTGCTTCTGACCGGGAACTTTATCCTGTTTCTTATTGTTGCGGTTGTGTGTACGATAAGTGGAAATATTTGTATGTCCAGAAAAGCGGACAAACTTTTTCCTTACATGAAGGAGCCTTGTAAGGATAAACTTCCGCAAAATGAATATCACGATATCTTCCGGAATGTAAAAGCAATGTTGATGCATAAGATCGGAAATGTGGTTGTAAATAATACCGATAATCTTCTGATATCCAGTTTTGTAGGGGTTGTTACAGCCGGTATTTATTCCAATTATTTTCTGATTATTGGCTCTGTTCGGCAGATATTGGAACAGGTCATGCAAGGAGTTGCTGCAAGTGTGGGAAATCTTGGAGTAACAGAGGAAACAGAGAAAATTGGACATATTTTTGATAGATTATTTTTTATTGGATATTGGCTGGCTGGGTTAGCTGGAATTTGTCTATTAGAATTGCTGAATCCTTTTGTGGAGTTGGCTTTTGGAAAAAGATATTTGTTTCCGAGAGAAATTGTGCTGATACTTTGTATCAATTTTTTTATCAATGGAATGAGACAGGCAGTTCTGATTTTCAAGGAATCTATGGGACTATTTTGGTATGATCGTTATAAGGCAATAGCTGAAGCTATGCTGAATCTAGTGATTTCTATTTTATTGGTAATGCATTTTGGAGTAGTTGGTGTGTTTGTGGGAACATTCTGCAGTACAATGCTTACTTCCGTCTGGGTAGAGCCTTATGTAATTTATAAATACAGATTTAAAAAATCTGTATCCAAATTTTTGGTAAAATATACTGGATATGTGGGAACAATGGCAGCGGTGTGGGGAATTACAGAATATTGCTGCAGATTTGTTTACGGACAGACAATTTATATGTTGGTGTCGAAGCTGCTGATCTGTTTAACAGTACCCAACATCCTGTTATGGTTTGTATATAGAAATACTGTGGAATGGAGAGAATTATGGAACTTACTGAAAAGAATTATAAAGAAGACTTTTGTGCAAAAAAGATTTCAGTGATTATACCCATATACAATGCTGAGAAGTATATAAAAAAAACTTTGAACAGTATTATAGAGCAAAGTTACCAAAATTGGGAAATTATTATAATAGAGAATGGGTCGGAGGATAAGAGTCCGGATATTATTCGGGAATATGAAAAGAAATATCCGGAAATCCGCATGATCAAGGGACCTGGAAAAGGTCCCGGACCTGCGAGAAACAGAGGATTGAAACTGGCAAAAGGTGATTATATTGTGTTTGCGGATGCAGATGATTATCTTCCGGATACAGAAATATTCCGTAAATATATAAGTATTGCTGAACCTACAGGGGCAGATATTGTAGTAAGTAATTATGCAAGATTATGGGAGGATAAGATTCTTCCGGCATCGAAACATGAGTCATTTGCATTGTGCAGTCCTTTATCAGAGGAATTCAGGTTTCGGGGATTCTTTTCTGTGGGAACACTTTCGTATGTATGGGGAAAGCTTTACAGAAGTGAATTTCTGAAGAAGAATCAGATTATTTTTACAGAGATTTCTTATGCGGAAGATAAATTATTCAATATGCAGTGCTATATCTGCAATCCAAAGTATGTTTTTCTGGAAGATGTAGGATATGTCTATAGAAAAAATGACGTATCAGTTTCCTGGCAGTATCGTTCGGATTCCACAGAGAACTGGTTTAAGATAGCATATGCGCTGAAGGGATGGATTGAGAAGAAGAATAAAGATCCTGTGGAATATATATCACTTACCAGATATTTGATTTTTTTTGCTACATTTTTTGATGCTAAAATGGAATATATGCAGCACAAAAAAAGATTAAGAGCAATCCATAAAATACTGAAAGAATATGGTGATCATCCAGTGGGAAAGAAAGTTTTTTGTGAACTGGCAGATAGAAAACGGCCGCTTCAGATCAATCAGTGGATGTGGAAGGCTATGATACGGATTTTTTCTTTTGGAATGAAATCAAAATGGTACCTGCTGATGTCTGTGGGTGTTAAAATTTTGATTACGCAGAAAGTAGATGAAAGACTTTCTGATACCGGGATCAGGGAATAGGTAATACAAAAACAGTGACTCCCACTCAGGAATCGCTGTTTTCAAAAATTTTGACAAGTTTTGTTTTCTGGTTGCTTTTTTTGAAGTTACAAAGTGTCTGCAGGAAGGTTGTATTCCGTACTTTGTAGGTGTTGCGGATGAAGCAGACGAAAGTGATCACCCAGAGTACCGGCCAGAGGATCGGGAAGTGGCTGGCTTTTGGGAAGCGGACTTTCATCTGGACATGACCTTCACGGAAATAGGTAAACAGGTTGACTTTCTGGTAGGAGCTGCTTCCCACCAGAGTCTGTGAAACATCGGTTCCCATGTCACCGTCTTTCAGGATCTGTGTGATAAAATCCTGACAGTCAGAGGTATCGTAGTGGGTCTGGGGATCTATGGAATCCGGGAGGCCGAGATATATCCGGCAGCTTTCCAGAATGATCTCATAGAGATGGCTGATCCGCGATTCCCTGCACCATGTATGTATCTGGTCAAAATCAATTTCGGATTCATGACATTTCAGATAAAAAGTGAAATCGCAGAGAAGCCGGATTCCGAATCCGCTGTACAGATAGTGTTTCAGCATGTGATGGATCATGTAAAAAACGTATTCTGTTGGCGGCAGGACTGTATAGCTGTATCCATGGATCATCTGAGATGATTTCTTCAGCTGTGTCGGTGAATAAACGAGATCTACGATCTCATTGGTTCGGCTGTACTGGTACTGTCCGACAACTCTGTAATGAAGCTCCAGGATAAAACGGCGTCCGGTTTTTGGAAATGTATAATAGTAAGTTACATGATGATCACTGAGCTCGTCCTGGAGAATGTATCCGTTGGATTCCAGAACAGTCTGTGCCTGAGAAAGTATTTCCGGTTCGGCCAGATAAAGGTCAAGATCTCCCAGCTTGCGATACTCCGGGACAGGATAGCAGTCGGCAAGACTTAAACCCTTCAGAAGGTAGCAGTCAATATGGTTCTCTCTCAGGAGAGATACGGTAGTCCGGGTAAAATGTTCGATCTGATAGTAATTCAGCATCATTTCTTTTACCTGGTGCTTCATGGAAGGATAAACAGAAGCTGATCTGAGACAGGGAAGCACGAAGGGAACGGTACAGTGCTCCTGTGCCAGGTTCGCCAGAGCCGGAAACTGCTCCGGTGTGACAGAAACAGGATCGTTGGAATCTGTGCAGATATTTTTTATTATGTTCAGATAAGTTTGGTATATTTGCTTCATGTTGATCTCCTGAAAAGGTATAAAATAATAGTAAGTATATCATGAATATATTTGGAAATAAAGGGGAGGAAAAAATGAAAAAGACAGAAGGATATATTGTAAAAGAACTGGAAGATGAGTATATTGTGCTTCCGGTGGGAGAAAGAACAGAGGAAGTCAATGAGGTGATCTCCTTAAGCGAAACAGCAGGATTTATTTATATCCATGCAGATCAGGCAGAAGATATTGAAGGACTGGCGCAGATGGTTGGAAACGAATATGGGATAGAAGCATCCGAGGTTTACGAGGATGTGAAAAATGTGGTAAAAACTTTCCGGGAAAAAGGAATTCTTCTGTGAGCCTAAGAGTTTGGATTTCGGCAGATCCGGCGAAAAAATGCAGTTAAACGAAAACAGAAAGGACGAACCGGCAGCATCAGAAGCCACACAGAGGACAGAAAACGATAAAAAGGATTCTGTGCGGAAATCTCCCGTCCATTGCGTACAAAAACTACAAGTTTTCCGATAATCTGATCAGAACGAAGAGGGCCTTCAATTTCCCACTGATTATCACCAACCATAAAAAATCCCTCTTCTGTGATCTTATCGATGCGGTGGAGCACAAGGATACTCCGGTCACGGCGGTAAAGAACTACATCATTTCTGCGGCAGTCTGTGGAAGATGTCTGCTGGATCAGGGCTTCATCCCGGCCGGGAATAAAAAGAGGGTACATGCTGTAGCCCTGTGGTTTGATGCGGATGATATTTCCGTCACGGAGAAGCTGTTCCAGATCGATTTTCGGTGATGTTTGGGATGTATTGTTCATGGTGATCGTCCTTAAATTTGGTATAATATTGGTGTGTTTGGTTGTACCCGGCAAGTTATCTGCTCAATGAAGAGAATTTTGTCTGCCTGGCTAGTGCGTATTATAGCATTCCTGTAAATAAAGAACAACAATAACTGACAGAAACGTGTCAGAAACAGCACGATATTTTTTATAAGAATACTTGACTTTCAAGGGCCTGATAGATATTATAAAAGAAAAGATGAAATAGATAAATTACTGGCTTTTGATGGCATAAGAGAGGAAAATAAAATATGAAAATGTATAAAAAACCGATAGTAACTGTTGATGAGGGACTGGCAGAAGGTGTATATGCGGCAAGCGGTGCAAAGGGTACACTGAATGTAACATATCATGGTGTATGGGATCGTTGGGGAACTAATGGCGGTAAAGGCCTTGCGATGGCAGAATGGTCTGGTATTGACGGAACAATCACACTGAATATTACGTTTAATGATACGGTAGATCAGGCAGAGACAGACGATGCATCTGTACAGCCTTCCTGGTCAGGAAAGACAGCGACATTTACATTCGCAAGTACAGCAAGTAATCCACTGACGATCGGAATTCATCTGAATCACGGAACAAGTATTGATGATCTGAAGATGACTGGATTTACATATTCTGTGAACTAACTGCATCTGCGAATCAGTTATTCGGTGCAGAGCTATGTATCGAATGCGGATGATTTTATTTACTTGACACGAATGCTGAAAGATTGGATTTATGAATATTCAGTGAGGTGGAAGGTGAATATCTGTTTTATTTGATAGTGTAAGATGTGGGGGGAGATTAACGTGAAGGTATACGAGAAACCGGTGGTTTCTGTTGATGCAGGAATGGCTGAGGGTGTGTATGCGGCTAGTGGATGCCTTGTAGGTCGAATTGGCGATGAAGAGTTACGAAGGCGACATTAGTTTCTGTTACAGATACAGGATATACTTCATAATCCACATTACAGACTAATTAGATCAAGATTAATTCAAATATAAAAAATCCCCCACAGAAACAGGCAACCATTTCTGTGGGGGATTTTTTTAATACATTTGACAAGTTAATGATTAAAAATCAGGCCGATTATATCGCAGATCAGAACTCCTTCACCATCTTCTGAATCTCCCCATCCCCAAGCACCTCGCATCTTTTATCCCGTATTGCATAAACCCGCGTACAGATATTTAAGACTGTGGGCCGATGAGTTGTCACGATACAGGTTCGGGGGTAAGTATCCTGCATGATATTCCTAAGAACTTTACGTTCTGTGGCTACATCCAGCGCGGAAGTTGCTTCATCCAGCAGAAGGATCGGAGATTTTCTGAGGAGTGCCCTGGCAATGGAAAGTCTCTGGGCCTGGCCCTCTGAGAAACCGCCGCCCCGTTCTTTAATGACGCTTTCGATTCCATCCGGAAGCTTTTCCACGAAATCCCATGCACAGGCCAGTTTCAGTGCCTCGATAATTTCTTCATCTGTGGCATCCTGCTTCACATTTCGCATATTTTCAGCAATCGTTCCCGAAAACATGGTGTTTCCCTGAGGCACATAGGAAAACAGCTTTCTGGTAGACGGTGACATATCCAGCATATTCGAGTGATTTTTGCCCGCGCAGACATGGAAAGAACCGGTCTGTGGCGTCAGAAGGGACAAAATCAGACGCAGCATAGTTGTCTTACCTTCGCCGGAAGGCCCAACCAGGGCAACGATCTCATGAGGATAAGCCTCCATGGAAGCGTTGGCAAAAACAGAAGTTCCGTTATGATAAGTATAGCTGAGATCCTGCATATTCAGACCGATTCCCTTCTCCCGATACTGCTTTTCGAAGCTTCGGACAGAGGAATCCTGGCTGTAATCCTCCTGGGGCATTTCCACGATATCCATCAGTCGGCCGGCAGAGATCGTCAGCGAGATCGCAGAAGGAATCAGGCTGACCAGGGAATTCACTGCACTTGTCAGCGTGCCGGAAAGAGAAAGAAACATGGTCATGGTTCCGTAACTGATCGCATTGCTCCACACACGGTAAATTCCCCAGCCATAACAGCTGTACGATACGATAAAACCGATAATGGACATAAGGACAGAGGTCAGGATGGACATTTTCTGGAAATCCAGCCTCATATCGATATAATCTTTCTGAAGAGATTTCAGTTTGTCCGTGTAAAAATGGATCAGGTCAAAAGCTTTGATGGTCTGGATATTGGAAAAAGCCTCCTGGTTAAATCCGTAGAGCTTTGCATTCATGGCAGCACTTCTCTGGTTATTATCCCGCATACGCCGAAGAAGCGGTCTGGAAAGCAGTGCGCTGAACGGTATTCCAAGCAGTGCGAACAACGCAAAGGTAGGATCATAGTAAAGTACGATTGCGAGAGCACTGATAAAACGGAACGTATAAATGATCAGGTTTGGTATCCAGTTCAGGATTCCGCTGGAAATATTGGAAGCATCGGAGCTCCACCGTGTCACCAGATCGCCGGTATGGTAATCCGTAAGAGATTCCCAGTCAGTCACCAGCATTTTGGAAAAAATATCGTTTTTGATCTCTGAATCCACCTTTAAATTAATAAATGTGGAGGCATATCCGGAAGCCTGTGAAACCAGGATATTGGCTACGGAAAAACCGATCATTGCAGCAAAAGTACTCAGAAGTTTTCCGGTCTGGTGGCCGGTGATGATATCGACCAGATCTTTGGAGATCAGGCTGGAGATCAGGGAAACGCCGGTTCCGGTAATTCCAAGCAAAGTATAGAGGATCATAGCTTTCCAGTAACGTTTGCCGTACTGATAGATCCATAAGGTCTGTTTCCATATTTTTTTCAAGGTGCCCTGTTTCAGATGCTTCCAGACCAGAAATATTTTATCTTTCATTGCAGCTCCTCCGCAGGTCAATGGCGTTCTTCATAGTATAGGCAGCAGAAGGATTTTTTGTGCACAGAAAATGGAGCACTGGCACACAGTCCGCGATTTTTTCTGCAAAGGACAGGTTCCTGGTAAGCTGAATTTCTTTCCAGGCAGGAGAAATCATACGCTGCATAACCCGGAGGATTTTTTCCGAAGGAGGTAATTTTTCCAGCCGGTCTGTCTGCGAGTCACGCCCCAGGAGCACGATCCCTCCGAGCTCATATCGTTCTGTAGTAAAAATCTCCGAGGTTCCGCACCAGGGAATTCCGTAAACAGTGATATGACCGTCTTCGAATCCCAGAAGATTCAGATCCCCGTTCAGATACGGCGTGTCAAAAAGCTCATGCCATAAAGCTGTATGAGTTGATTTTCCCATTCCCGAATGCCCGGAAAAAAGCCAGGCCTTATCATGGTAAAGAATGGATGCGGAATGAATGGCAAAGAGCCCGTTTTTCTGCGCAATAAAAAGAAAAAACAGGCGTATTGCGTGAAACAGGTTGTCTGTATTAAGCTCAGTTGCCTGGGCATGGCAGTGGATCCGCACATAGGAACCATCCTTGAGCATGTGAGCTTCGTAAATATTCTGCATCTGAGGAAAAAGAACAACGTAGCGGTCAGAATTTTCGAAGATAGTCATTTCGGAATTCTGCAGAAGAACCTGCTCATAACAGCGGCTGGCCGGAGGTGCAGTGACCAGCTCAAGTATCTGATCTGGTTCCGCAGAAAACTTTTTATAAAAGGGCTCGAAACATTTGGAAAACAGTTCCCGGGGACCATATAGCTTCACTGTGATCCCGGCAATGACCATAGAGCCGGAAGGTTCTTTGGAAATCGGATGGAGATCTTCTGTGATCATTCCCAGGCCTGTAAGCTGTGTAAGAAAATCCATCACATCACTGCGCAGTTCAGGGAAAAAAGATTCATCCAGTTGATAAACCCTGGCAAGCAGTTTTACCAGCTCCTCTGGTTCTGCTCCTTCATTGTGCTGCAGAATATTCCATAAAAATGAGCTGGTCTCATTGAGGATAAAGCTTTTTTTCTGGTCTGCGATCTGCTGTCCATATGGCAGCAGGTAACAGGTATCTTTGATTTTCCGGAGGGTATATCCGGGTTGACATCTGAACATAATAAAAAGGTTTCCTTTCTCTTTCTGAAAGTCAAAGTTTTCAAAACAGATTATAACACAAAAATCAGTAAAATCTCTCGATGAGTTGAAAATAGACATTGTAAAAATTCTGTGACTCATTTATAATGAGTAACAGATTCTAAAGATGTTATAAAAAACAGGAGGAAAGCCTTGAAAAGAGAATTAGTTATTGTCATTGATTTTGGCGGTCAGTACAATCAGCTGGTTGCAAGACGTGTCAGAGAATGCAATGTATATTGCGAAATCTATTCTTACAAGACAGATCTTGAGAAGATTAAAGCGATGAATCCGAAGGGAATCATCCTTACCGGCGGACCAAACAGCTGCTATGAGGCAGATTCACCGACTTACCAGAAGGAATTATTTGAGCTTGGTATTCCGGTACTTGGACTTTGCTATGGAGCACAGCTTATGATGCATGTCCTTGGCGGAAAAGTTGAGAAGGCAGATGTCAGCGAATATGGTAAGACAGAGCTTCTCATCGATAAGAAAGATTCCAGGATCTTCAAAAATGTATCCGACAAAACAATCTGCTGGATGAGCCATACAGACTATATTTCCCAGACTGCACCGGGATTTGAGATCGCTGCACATACTGCAGACTGTCCGGTAGCAACTGCACAGAATGAAGAGAAGAAACTGTATGCGATCCAGTTCCATCCGGAAGTACTGCACACAGTAGAAGGAAAGACAATGCTGTCCAACTTCGTACTTGGTGTCTGCGAATGTGCCGGAGACTGGAAGATGGATGCCTTTGTTGAACACACGATCAAAGAGATCCGCGAGAAAGTCGGTGATGGAAAAGTTCTCCTTGCCCTGTCAGGTGGTGTAGATTCCTCCGTGGCAGCAGGACTTCTTTCCAGAGCGATCGGCAAGCAGCTTACCTGCGTATTTGTAGATCATGGCCTTCTTCGTAAGGATGAAGGTGATGAGGTTGAAGGTGTATTCGGACCGAATGGTCAGTTTGACCTGAACTTTATCCGCGTGAACGCACAGCAGAGATACTACGACAAGCTTGCCGGTGTTACAGAGCCTGAAGCGAAGCGTAAGATCATCGGTGAGGAATTTATCCGTATCTTCGAGGAAGAAGCCAAGAAGATCGGTGCTGTAGATTTCCTTGCACAGGGAACCATTTATCCGGACGTTGTAGAGAGCGGTCTCGGCGGAGAATCCGCAGTGATCAAATCCCATCACAACGTAGGAGGTCTTCCGGATTTCGTTGATTTCAAAGAAATCATTGAGCCGCTTCGTGACCTGTTCAAAGATGAGGTCCGTAAAGCTGGCCTTGAGCTTGGAATTCCGGAAAGACTGGTATTCCGTCAGCCATTCCCGGGTCCGGGACTTGGAATCCGTATCATCGGTGAAGTCACCGAAGAAAAAGTACACATCGTACAGGATGCAGACTACATCTACCGTGAAGAAGTCGACAATGCAGCCGCCGACTACAAAAAAGAACACGGAGAAGACCCATCCTGGATGCCAAACCAGTACTTCGCAGCCCTGACAAATATGCGAAGCGTAGGCGTAATGGGAGACTTCAGAACTTACGATTATGCAGTAGCACTCCGCGCAGTTAAGACCATTGACTTCATGACTGCCGAGTCCGCTGAGATTCCTTATGCAGTACTTAATAAGGTGATGAACCGTATTATCAATGAAGTTAAGGGCGTAAACCGCGTATTCTATGATCTTACAAGTAAGCCGCCTGGAACGATTGAGTTTGAATAATCCACACAATCATAAAATTCCAGTATTTATGCGGGTTACAAGCAAATTTGCTTAGTGCTTGGCAACAAAATGGCAACATTTTGTGATTATTCAAGAGATAAAAATTTTATTTCATAACGTATATAAAGAAACCTTACTGATTTTCAGAAGTAAAAAACTGAATATCGGTAAGGTTTTCTTTTTTTCTTAATTTTCTTTTTTAGTCAATTCTTTTACGAGGTAATCACTCAATTCCTGAGAGGGTACCTTGGCACGTTTCTGGTAAGTATCCAGTTCCGGGTACTTATATCTCCATTTATCATATTCTTCCTTGCTGATTTCAACGTTTTCCAGTTTGTCAGCTTGTTCCATCCATGCACGAAGCATTTCATCGACAGATGAGCCGGGAGCCGATATGGAAGAGTCAAGGCAAAGATGAGGCTGTCCATCTACATTTTTTACCTTCAGCCCATACATATCTTCCAGTGCAAATAGTGTATGCATCAGACCTATGCGAGTATCAATATCTGGAACTGTTAAGGCATGAGTATTGATATCAAAGATCTGAGACATTTGTTTTACAAGATCAATCTTAGGAACTCTGGCTTCAGATTCATACTGAGCCATGCGGACATCTGAGGTTTTTTCTTTGAATCCCAGTTGTTCTCCGAGTTGTTTTTGTGTCATGCCTTTGCGGTTGCGAAAATATTTGATACGTTGTCCGATTGCCATTTTTGTTTGCCTCCTTATAGTGGTCATTCGTGTTGCCATAATTAATTGTGATAGAAAATAAAACAATTCTGTTTAGGTTCAGTATAGCATGAGCAATTTCGGATAGCAAGAAGAACTTAAACAAAAGAATTTAATATTCGCATGAAATCGCTTGACTTAAATTAAAATGTTTAGTATCATGCAAATGTAGTAACTTAAACAAAATGCGTTAATGTAGGAAGGAGAGATGAGATGTGACGAACAGAACTTTTATGACAGTAGAAGAAGTTGCAGCGGAACTGGGAGTTTCCAAGTCTTATGCTTATAAGATTGTCAAACAATTAAATGATGAATTACAGAAGCTGGGTTATCTTACGGTAGCTGGCAGAGTAAACACCAATTATTTCCGCAAAAAAGTATGTTACAGCGAAGTGTAAGAGAGAGGAGAATTTGTATGAGTATTTACAAAGATAATGTCACTGGGAAGTGGCGAGTGGTTTATCGGTATACCGACTGGACAGGGAAAACGAAACAGACTTCAAAACGAGGATTTCCTACGAAGCGAGAAGCGCAGATGTGGGAACACGAACAAATGTTAAAGCATGATGCAAAACTGGATATGACTTTCGCAAGTTTTTATGAAATCTATGTAGAAGATAAAAAGGAACGAATCCGGGATAACACATGGGGAACTAAGAATAATATTGCCAGAACAAAAATTCTTCCATACTTTGGGGAGAGAAAGATTGCAGAAATTGAACCAAAAGATGTGATTGCATGGCAGAATCATTTGCTTGCATTTAAGAGAGCGAATGGAAAAGGGTATTCTGCTTCATATCTGCGGAAAATCCACAGCCAGTTAAGTGCCATTTTCAATCATGCGGTTGATTTTTATCATTTGCCTTCTAATCCGGCACAGAAAGCTGGAAATATAGCAATAGAGGAATATAAGGAAATGTTGTTCTGGACGAAAGAAGAGTATTTGAAATTTGCAGATGTGATGATGGATAAACCAGTTTCTTACTACGCTTTTGAAATGCTTTACTGGTGTGGTATCCGTGAAGGAGAGTTGCTTGCCCTGACACCAGCGGATTTTGACTTTACAACGCATACACTACGAATTAACAAATCATATCAAAGATTAAACCGGGAAGATGTGATTACCCCACCAAAGACATTTAAAAGTAACAGATTTATCAAGATGCCACAATTTATATGTGATGAGATGCAGGATTATATGGAAATGCTTTACGGTCTGAAGGAAGACGAAAGAATTTTCACAATTTCCAAATCTTATCTGCATCATGAAATGAACAGAGGATCAAAAGTATCTGGTGTGAAACGAATTCGAGTGCATGATTTGAGACATTCCCATGTATCGTTATTGATCAATATGGGATTTACGGTATTAGCAATCGCAGACCGAATGGGACATGAGAGCATTGATATCACTTACCGATATGCACATCTGTTTCCAAGTGAGCAGACACAGATGGCAGAACAGCTGGATATTGAAAGGATGGAAAAATCAAATGGAGAAGAATCTGGACAGTAAAGGAAGATGGAGAAACAAAATCGTAGCATTCCGGGTATCACCAGAAGAAGCAGAGCAGATTGATGCATGTGTCCGATTGTCAGGACTTAGCAAGCAGGACTATATCACAAAACGATTAACTAATCGAGAAATTGTGGTACAAGGAAATCCAAGAGTGTATAAAGCATTGCGAAATCAGATGGCAGAGATTTATGAAGAATTGAAACGTCTGGAAAAATGCGGTGAGGAAAACGAAGAGTTGCTGAGTACCCTGAAATTGGTCGCAGAGACATTGTATGGATTGAAAGGGGATAATGAATGACAGAAAAAGAAAAAATGACTGCTCCGATTGCATCTGTTGGCGCAGATGTGGAACAGTCATCAAGTAATAAATTAACCAACCAAAGTATAGCAGATTTGCCCGGTAAGGGCAATCTGCAAGCCACAAATAATGCGGAAAATATAGCAAAATCAGCAAATAAAAAGAATCCAGATGATCTGGAAACAGTTTCCATGATGGAATTATATGATACTGCATATCCACCAAAATTGCCGATTGTAGATGGACTTCTGTATAACGGAACTTATCTGTTTGTTGGTTCGCCGAAAATTGGAAAATCATTCTTTATGGCACAGATCGGGTATCACATCAGTAAAGGACTTCCATTGTGGGGCTTTTCAGTCAGACAGGGAACGGTTCTCTATCTGGCACTGGAAGATGATTATGCAAGATTACAAAAGCGATTATCACAGATGTTTGGAATGGAAGGCAGTGAGAATTTTTATTTCGCTACAAAATCAAAATCGCTCAATGACGGACTGGAAAGGCAGCTTGTAACATTTGTGACGGAGCATAAAGACGCAAGACTGATTATCATTGATACTCTTCAGAAAGTGCGTGAGGTTGGTGGAGATAAATTCAGTTATGCCAGTGATTATGAGATTGTAACGAAGCTGAAAGCATTCAGTGATAAATATGGTATCTGTTTTCTGGTTGTGCATCATACAAGGAAAATGGAATCTTCAGATAGTTTTGATATGATTTCTGGCACGAATGGATTGCTTGGAGCTGCGGATGGAGCATTCGTCATGCAGAAAGAAAAACGGACAGATAATAAGGCAGTTCTGGAAGTGGCAGGGCGTGACCAGCAGGATCAGAAACTGTGGTTGAACTTTAATCGGGAGAGATGTGTATGGGAACTTACCAAGACAGAAACAGAACTTTGGAAAGAACCAGAAGATCCAGTGTTGGAAAAAATCAAAGAACTTGTAACAGAAACTACGCCAGAGTGGGCAGGAACAGCAACAGAGCTTGTGGAAGTATTGCAGGTGGAAATGCAGCCGAACGCATTATCACGAAAATTAAATGTCAGCTTGGAACGATTGATTCTGGAATATGGAATCCAGTATAAAGCGGAACGAGGACATGATGGAAGAAAGATCAGATTAGCCTTTGTTGGAAAACAAGCGTGACGATATGTGACGGTTGTGACGGTATTTTATATAGTGTGTCGGTAGTGAAAATATCGTCACTATCGTCACGACCGTCACGGAAAGGAGAAACATGGAAAGAAAGTCACAGGTGCAGATACCAAAAGATTTATTACTGGCATTGTTCCAGTACCATCTTGCCGGGAATGAGGAATATCTGCCGGAGATAGAAAAAGCATTGATGGAAAAATTAGACAGTATGGTAAAACGTCAGTTATATACAACATTCAAAACAGCACCAACCGAGGAAGAACGGGAAAAGGCAAGACAAGAGTATTTGGATAAGTGTGGAATGCATGAGAACTTTCGTTGGTAAAGATTCTGCTTGATGACCTTATGACAGGAGCGTGCCACGCACCTGTAAATAGCAGACAAAGAGAAGGTTTGTAAGGTGTAGCCGGTAGTTGATTGGCGAAGAAAAAACTTTTCAAAAGGGGGCCCTGATTCAGGGCGTCCCTGCGGAAATGATAAATGAAGGGAGAATGACACCATGAGAGAAGGAAGATTAGGTTACAACAGTTATAACAAAAGATATGGATTATTGTCATCCGACTTATGGATTGATCCAGGATTTCACTGCAGAGAATGTCTGGAAGTTCTAGTTGATGATCAGTGGGTAAAGACACGAATGGAAATGAATCTGGCGAGAGAATGGTATTTGGTGGGAACACCGTATTGTGGAGATCTGGAGTATGTACGGGCAAGGATACGGGAATAAAGCAGACAGGAAGAGTAATAGTCGGTTTGTTGTTAGTGAAAAAATAAGCCCGGATATGGGCAGAAAAAGAGGGCGGATACGCCCAAAATGAAAAGCGAAAGCAAGTTGTGGTAGATGTAAGAAGCATCTCACAAAGCCCTCGGCGTTTGAGAGCGAAATACACCCATCGCACAAACTTCGTTTATGCTCTGTGTATTTCGCCCTTGCAGGGGGCTATTATAGCCGGAAACGGCAGTAAGTTCGTAAACGGATGCCGATGCATCCACTCACAAATGATATGGCAGAATTTATTTTGCCGAAGACAAGGAGGGAGTGCCTATCGGAAGAAATTCATTTATTCAAATGACAAAACTAAGCAATGTAAAAGGCAGAATCACTTATATATCCAGTCACGCAAAACAGGAAAATCTTTATGCAGTTTATGAAACCATAGAACGGAAATTCTGGCGGGAACTTGCAAAATGTAATCAGGAAGAATTTGCAAAAAGTGGAACAGAAGGAAAATGTATTGAGGCAAGAGAACTGATCATTGCTTTGCCAGAGAGTTTTACAGAATATCAGCCGGATAGATTGCTACAGCTTTTTACAAATCATTTTAAACAGAATTATGGAACAGAGTGTATTGCTGCTTTGCACCACAATAAAAGAAAGACCAATTATCACATTCATTTGATATTTGCAGAACGGAAACTACTGGATGAACCAATCATTAAGATTGCCGGCAGAAATATGTTTTATGATGAAAATGGAAAACATGTCCGAACCAAGAAAGAGATATTAGGAGAAGATGGCGAGATCCGAGAAGGCTGCAGTATTGTGAAGAAAGGAGAAGTCTATGAGAAGAAGCTGTTTACTGCGAAAGATGAACGCTTCAAGTGCAATTCATTTCTGGATGAGGTAAAGCATTCTTATACAGATTTAATCAATATTTATGTGCAGGACGAGAAACAGAAACTACAGGTATTTGAGCGTGGCAGTGTTTATCTTGCAACAAAGAAAATCGGAAAAAATAATCCGAAGGCACAGGAAATAGAAGCGGATAATCAAAAACGCCGGGAATGGAACAGAGCTGTTGATATGGCATTGATTAGTGGAGTGCCGGAACCGAAGATAATGGAAGTGAAGCGGAAAGAAATCACGGAGCCAATCAGGGAATCAATTGCCCGGCGTGGAAACAGACCACGATTATTTTCCAGAGTTGTAACAGTGGCTGTTGAGGCATTGGAGTTTTTGATAGCAAGTGTGCTTTTTAAGAAACCCAGGGAAGTGCCAAAACAGACAGAGCAAACGGAAGCAGAACACCCAGAGCATGTTGCTGAAAATAGCACGGCAGCAGTCAAGACAACAAAAGAAGAAAAGGCAGAACCGGAACAACCTAAAATGACGAGGCTTGCAGCAAAGTATCCGAAACTATTTAAAGTGAATAAAGAACTGGAAGATCAAAACGGTGCAATTCAACAGAAACAAAAACAGCTTTCTGCAAAGAAGAAAGAACTGTCAGAAGTTACGGGATGGTTTAAAGGAAGAAAGAAAAAAGAATTGCAGAAAGAAATTGATGAACTGAAAAGCCAGATCAGAGATATGAAAGATTACCTTCCGAGGATTGTGCAGAAGATCGGTTATAGAAGTGTACAGGATTTTTTAAAAGATTTTAAGGTTTCTCAAACTGAGTATAGCGAGTATCGAACTGCAATAGCAAAATGGAAGAAAGAAACTGGCAAAGAGCCAGTAGCACATGGTATTAGAGCAAAGCTGGCAGAAAAGAAACAAGAAATACAGAATGAACAGAAAAATAAACAGCATACCCGTAGTCAGAACAAAGATCGGGGAGCAAGATAGGAGGACAATCATGGAGAAACACATTATGGGAGAAAATGGAATCAGCTATACTTTAGGAGAGGACGGTCTGTATTATCCAGATCTGTATCTTCCGGAAGAGACAGAGTATCCGATTGGAAAGTATGGAATGTTGAGAAAGTCATATTTGCAGGAACATCGGAAGGGATTATATCTGGAGCTGGTATTTGCCGGGAAGTTAAATAAACATTTGCATCAGATTGATGAAGAGTGTAATCAGATGATGGACAGACTGGTAGAGCAGATGAAAGAAAAGCAGGGAGTGACGGAAGAACTGAAGATGCAGGATCAGATGGCATGGGTTGGGAGAATGAATAATATCCGGGCATGTGCGGAGGAGATTATATTGAAGAAAATCGTATATAGATAAATGGAAAAGGTGGTTATAGTTGCCACCTTTTTTAACTGTAGGTGGAGCATATTTGTGAAAATAGGATGGAGCAATTCTCACAATTATGATAAAATTTGAATAGAACTATGTCTGCTTTGGATATAATTCATGAGCTTATAAAGAATGTGAAGATTGGAATTATGAGAAATATGGAAAAGAAAAAAATGACGCAAGAAGACATTATGAAATTATTAGACTCTTGCTATGAAAAATGTTTAAATGGAATACCGATGGTCAGTCCCGGTGTTGAAGATATGGCAAATGATTATTTGTCAAAGCACGAGACAAAGGAAAAAGCTTGTAGGGATATGCTGAAAAATCAAATTGCCAAATGTACAACATCAGGAGTTGTAACAGGACTTGGTGGCTTTATAACAATGCCAGTTGCGATACCAGCGAATATTGGAAGTGTAATTTATGTACAAATGCGGATGATAGCTTGTACAGCATATATGGCTGATTATGATTTGAATAGTGATCAGACACAAACCTTTGTATATGCTTGTCTTGCAGGAGTTGCAGTGAATAGTTTGTTAAAACAGGCAGGAATCAAATTTGGCGTAAAATTTGCAAATGGTGTTATAAAAAAGATACCGGGAAAGGTCTTGACGAAGATTAATCAGAAGGTTGGTTTCAGATTTATTACGAAATTTGGGTCAAAAGGAATTGTAAATCTTGGAAAGATGTTACCAGGAGTAGGTGCTATTGTAGGTGGCGGACTGGATTTAGTGGAAACGAAGGTTATCGCAGATCGTGCATACAAATGGTTTATGACAGGAGATTTTTCTGTAAAAGGTGAGAGTAACGACGATGTTATAGATATAGATAAATATAATGATATTATAGTATAAATATTGGAAAAATTAAAAAGAAAACAGAAGAGGAGAATGAATTATGGATGTATCGTCAACAATATTTCAACCAATATTTGAAGGTGTAAAGCAATATGTTGTACCGTTGTTTCAAAGATCATATAGCTGGGGGAAGAAAGAGTGGATGATTTTATGGACGGATATAAAGGAACTATATGATTCAGAAAATCCAAGACAACATTTTATGGGATCATTGGTTACAATTCCAGCAAAATCTGTGCCGGAAGGTGTTGCAAAGTTTTCATTGATAGATGGACAACAGAGAATTACAACATTATATCTATAAATGAGCAAATATCGAATTTTGCACAAACTTATCCCACAAACTTAAAAGCTTCTTCGAATGAGGCGCTGCTTTTT